>JAFSWK010000163.1 GCA_017444505.1 Rhodocyclaceae bacterium
CAGCGCGCCAGCGCCGTCTGCAAACCGAGCTGCTCGCCCAGCAACCAGGCGCGCGCCAGCACCTGCTGGCTGCGCGTCGTCCCGCCCGCAAACGCCGCCCGCAGCGCCGCCGCATCTTCCAGCGGCCCCTCGGCCTCAATGCGCTGCACCGCTTCCAGCACCAGCATCGCCGTCAGCGGCGCAGCCTGCGCCCAGTCCGCAGACGCATCCGCGCGCGCGGCATCGGCAAAAGAAAGCGGGCTGGTGTGTGGCATGGAAAGACGAAGGGGAAAACGGATGCAGTGCCGGAGGAAGGGATGAAATGGTAGCCCAACTCGCACTGGGCGGCACGGGCGTTTGCCCGCGCGGACGGGCGAAATGCACACCCTGCGTGCCGCGCGGAATGTGCCGGGAAGCGCGCCTTGTTTGTTGATGGCGCTCGGCGCGTGGGCAAGCGCTATCTGTGTGCGGAGTTTGCTGCGAACGAATACGATTCCTGCATCTTCGTCGATTTCGGCAACATGCCCGACGAGGTGCGGGCGATTTTTTCGCAAGATAGCGCCACAAACGCCTGTTTTTCTACGCGCGCAGCGATACCAGTTACCGCGCAAACATGATGGAAATCGACTTTCTCCTGCCCGGTGAAGGCAAGCTGTTTCCTGTGGAAGTGAAATCGGACAGGTACAAACCGCACGCTTCGCTGGACAAATGCATGACCAAATTCAAGGGGCGCATCGGCCAGCCGGTGATTTTGTACGCGAAAGACATTCTGGAAGAAGACGGCATCCTGCACCTGCCCATGTTTATGGCGATGTTTCTGTAAGCATCAAGCGAACGAACGCGCAGCGCCGTCGGGCGCGTATAGCATGAAAAAACGTGCGCGGGGCAGGGCGGGTGTGGCGAAAATGTGTTGACTTGTATCAAAGCTGCTACGCGCATCGAATCCGCAGGCTGCAAGCCTTGTAAATTCACTGCTTGCGGTGGCAGCGGAGGTGTATATTCAAAGCCGTATGCACGTGCGCTGCGCGCGCAGACAATGTTTTCCCTTAAGAGGAGATGAGCATGGTTACTTTTTTGGTTGCATTATTGGCATTGTTCGTGGGCTACACCGTCTACGGGCGCTTTGTTGAGCGCATGTTTGCGCCGGACGATCGCCAGACTCCGGCGCAGGTCGGCGCCGACGGTGTGGATTTCATTCCGATGAAAACCTGGAAAGCCACGCTGATTCAGTTGCTGAACATCGCTGGCCTCGGTCCGATTTTCGGCGCACTGGCGGGCGCGTGTTTCGGCCCCATCGTGCTGCTGTGGATTGTGTTCGGCTCCATCCTCGGCGGTGCCGTGCATGACTACATGAGCGGCATGATTTCCGAGCGCAACCGTGGCGAATCGTTCGCCGGGCTGACCGGGCGCTATCTGGGTCCTGTCGGGCTGTACGTGATGCGCGTATTTTCCATCGTCCTGCTGGTACTGGTGGGCGTGGTGTTTACCACTGCGCCGGCGGCACTGCTGGCCAAACTCACGCCTGAGTCGCTGACTACGGGTTTCTGGGTGGTCGTCATCCTGTGCTACTACGTGCTGGCTACGCTGTTGCCCATCGACAAAATCATCGGTCGCCTCTATCCGCTGTTTGGTGTGCTGCTGACGGTGATGGCGCTGGGCATCATGGCGGCGGTGCTGCTGTCGCCGGACATGCGCGCGGCAATTCCGGAACTGACGCTGGAAAACCTGCATCCGAAAGAAACCCCGGTGTGGCCGTTCATGTTCATCGTGGTGGCCTGCGGCGCGATTTCGGGCTTCCATTCCACGCAGTCGCCG
>JAFSWK010000164.1 GCA_017444505.1 Rhodocyclaceae bacterium
ACCCAGATATAGGCGGCCAGCGCCAGCAGCAAATACGTGGCGGCGGCGCTGGCAGGGCCGAGCAGTACGACGAGCGTGCGCTTGCCGGCGAGCGTGTCGCCCTTGCGGTCGGGGAACTGGTTGATGGTCAGCAGCGCGGCGACCAGCAGCGCATAGGGCAGGCCGGTGAGCACGGGGGTGAGCGCAAAACTGTGGCGCTGTACGTAATCGGCGCCGATGGTCACCAGCAGCCAGCAGGTGGCGATGGTCAGCTCGCCCAGTCCGCGATAGATGAGTTTCAGCGGCGGGGCGGTGTAGCCCCAGGTGAGTACGATGCCAGTCATGCCGATGAGCAGCACACCCGTGCCGGATGTGGCAGTGAGCCACAGGCCGCCGGGGATGACGAGGACGAGCAGCGCATAGCCCAGATTGCGGGTGGCGGCGGGGGAGAGTTTGCCCGGAATGATGAAGCGCCGCCCGCCGGTAAAAGGCGGCAGGCCGCCGTGCGGGTCGAGCGTGTCGGCGCCGGAAAGATAGTCGTAATAGTCGTTCAGGATGTTGCCGCCGGCGTGAATCATGGCGGTGAGCAGCAGCGTGAGCAGTACGGGGGCGAGACGGATTTCCACGCCGTCGGCGTGCGCACCGGCAATGCCCAGCAGACAGGCGGTCAGCGATACGACGAAAAACAGCGGACGGATGGCAAGCAGGGCGCGAAGCATGGACGCGGACGGCAGAAGCGGCAACGGGCGGATTGTACTCTATCGCCCGAGGCGCTCCGGATGGGGGCGCGGGCGGCAGTGTATGAATCAGTGCAGGTGGCGTGCGGCGTCTTGCCGCTGGTGCAGGATGCGGACAATGTCGCAGTGCTGTGCGCTTTCCGTGTAGTAGATGACGTGTGAGCCGCAGTTGTATTTTTTGTATTCCGGCAGCACTTCGCTGGGACGAGCCTGTTTTTTCCCGGAAGCCAGATCCTTGCACGTCTTGTTGATGTTGCCGCAGTACGTGTCTGCCTGTTTGCGGGACCAGTTTTCAAAGCTGTATGTCCAGATTTCCCCAAGGTCGGCTTTCGCAAGGGGGGAAAAGCGCAAAGCCTTAGTCACTGGCAACCCCGTGTTTTCTGTGGATTTCTTTGAGGAAGGCCTGGAAATCGAGGGGGCGTGGCTCGCCGGAATCGCGTCCGGCAATCAGCGCCTGTTGCAGCGCCTGCACCTTGGCTTCGTTTTCTTCCAGCAGCCGCAGCCCGGCGCGCAGTACGTCGCTGGCCGAATCATAGTGACCGCTTTTCACCTGCGCATCAACGAAGCGGGTGAAGTGTTCGTCCAAGGCAACGGAGGTGGTTTTTGCGTTCATTGCTGTGTCTCGCATGAGAGGCCAAAGCAGGTTAGTTTATAGCAGCGCGGTCGCGCGGCGGTCAACGCATCCCCGCGCCCGCAAACAGCGGCGTTCATCCCGGCGGCTTTCATGCACCCCCGCCGTTTGCTGACGGGGTGTGTGCGGTGGGCACGAGCGTGGCAAAACCCTGCGCCGCCAACAGGCGCACGGCCTGCTGGTCAAACGAGGCAAACACGGAAGGCGCGTCGGCAAGCTGGCTTCCGGTGTGCTGGATGACACCGTCGGCAAAGTCGCCACCGGCATCAAGCATTCGCAGACCGGCGTGGACGGCATCTTCATCAAAAACAATGTTTTCCAAATCCAGCAGGCAGCGCAAGGCAGCGGCAATTTCCCTGCGGCTTTTCTCTTTGCGCAACACCCAGCAAAACTCGCAAAACACCATCACGGGGATGACGAAGCGTTCCGCTTCGCCCGCGACTTTGAGCGCGGCCTGTGTTTGCTGCGCGTTGTCGTCCTTGCCGATAATGCGGAGAACGACGTTTGTATCTGCAACCACAATCATTGCAAACCCCGCTCTCCGCGTTCGGCGTAGGCGCTTGCAATGGTTGTCTGTATTTCTTCCAGAGGAGCGTCGGCAATGCGGACATCTCCGAGGATTTGTCGCATTGCGTGCCGTACTTCATGGATGGAAAGTTTCTTGTTTGCCGCTGCGATGCGCACACTGCCATCCTGTTGTCTGGAAACTTCCACCTTGCCGCCCGGCAAGGCGCCGATGGATTCCATGATGTTTCTGTCCAGAACGCATTGTCCGTCTGCCGTCAGTGTCAGTTCCATTGCTGTCCTCATTTGTTTGTCGTGTTGCGCTGTGTCGTCATCATACGCGCTAGTGCTGGCAGTGCGGGCAGTAGAAGGTGCTGCGTCGGGCGTGCTGGGTGTGGCGGATGGGTGTGGCGCAGCGCGGGCAGGGCAGACCCGTGCGGTCATAGACGGCGTAGCTTTGCTGAAAATAACCGGGGCGACCTTCGCCGCTGACAAAGTCGCGCAGGGTGCTGCCGCCGGCGGCCAGCGCGTCGCGCAGGGTTTCTTGCACGGCATCGACCAGGGCGACAAGGCGGGCAGGGCGGATGCGTCCGGCGGCGGTGTTGGGGTGGATGCAGGCACGAAAGAGACTTTCCGAGGCGTAAATGTTGCCGACGCCGACGACGTTTTGCTGGTCCATGAGAAAGGGCTTGATGGCGATGCGCCGCCCACGGGCGCGCTCGTGCAGGTAGGCGGCAGTGAAGTGCGCGCCCAGCGGTTCGACGCCGAGATGGGCGAAGAGCGGGTGCGTGCGTTCGTCCAGCACGCCTGCGTGCCAGAGGACAAGGCCGAAGCGGCGCGGGTCGCGCAGGCGCAGGGTCTGGCCGCTGGCCAATTGCAGG
>JAFSWK010000165.1 GCA_017444505.1 Rhodocyclaceae bacterium
AGCCCGTATCGAAACCCGCACCCAAACCTGTACCCAAACCCGTTCCCGCGCCCGTTGTGCAGACCGTGCCGGAGAGCGCGCCGGCTGCCGCAGATGTCGCCCACGCTCCGGCGGCAGACGTTTCCCCGTCGGCGGGGGCGTCCGCCGCGAACAGTGTCGCCACAAACAGCGCCGCTGCCAACGCTGCGGGCACGGCGAGCGCGGCGGGCGGGGGCGCGTTGCCCATTACCGCTGCGCACTATCACGCTGATTATCTGCACAACCCGCCTGCGGCGTATCCGGCGCTGTCGCGGCGGCTGGGCGAGGAAGGCACGGTGCGGCTGCGGGTGCGCGTCGGTGCCGATGGGCAGGCGCTCATGGTGCGGCTGGCGGAAAGTTCCGGTTTTGCGCGGCTGGATGATTCCGCGCGCGAGGCCGTTGCACACTGGCGTTTCGTGCCCGCCCGACGGGGGCAGGAAGCCATCGAAAGCGAAATCATCGTTCCCGTCATTTTCAGCCTGAAAGGAGACTTTCCCGCATGAATCCCGTTTCTGCCGCCACCGCCTTGCCGACGGATGCTTTCGGCGCCAGCCACCTGTGGGCACAGGCCGACTGGGTTATCCAGACGGTTGCCGTGCTGCTCTTCCTCATGTCCGTATTGAGCTGGACGGTGATTGCGCTGTGCGTGTTGCGTCAGTTGCGCGCACGCGGCGCGCGCCAGGCGGCGGAAAACTTCTGGGATGCACCCGATTACGCCAGCGCGCTGACCACCTTGCAGGCGCGCGCGCCCGATTCCAGCTTTACCGCGCTGGCCACGCAGGGCGCGCACGCCGCCGCGCGTCTGCGCCAGCCTGCGGGCGTCACGTCGCTGGGCGGGGCGATTGATCCGCACGAGTTTCTCACCCGCGCGCTGCGCCAGTCGCTCGCCGCAGCCACGGCGCGGCTGGAAAGCGGCCTGACGCTGCTGGCCTCAATTGGTTCGACGGCGCCGTTCATCGGCCTCTTTGGTACGGTCTGGGGGATTTACCACGCGCTCATCCAGATTAGCGCCTCAGGCGCAGCGACCATCGACAAGGTCGCCGGCCCCGTGGGGGAATCGTTAATCATGACCGCCTTTGGCCTGTTCGTCGCCATTCCCGCCGTGCTCGCCTACAACGCCATCACCCGCGCCAACCGGCTGGAACTGGCCTCGCTGGATGCCTTCGCGCACGACCTGCTCGACTATCTGACCACCGGCGCGCGTCTGGCGCCCGCACCGAGGGCACGCGCATGAGTTTCGGCGGTTTCGACCCACACGGCAGCCCGCAGCACCGCCCGATGGGGGAAATCAACATGGTGCCGCTGATTGACGTGATGCTGGTGCTGTTGATTGTCTTCATCATCACCGCGCCGCTGATGACCAACGCCGTCCACATCGACCTGCCGGACGCCGATGCGCCCGCCAATCATCCGCCGCCCGAGGCCGTCACGCTGGCCATTCAAGCCGACGGCAGCCTGTGGTGGAACAACGAAGCCATCAGCGCCGAGGCCTTCGACGCCCGCCTGCACGCGCTGGCGCAGGCGGGCGAGCAAGCCGAACTGCACGTACACGCCGACCGCAATGCCCGCTACGAGGCCATCGCCCAGGCGCTCGCCCGCGCCCAGCGCGCCGGTGTGCGCAAAATCGGCTTCATCACGCTGCCGCCAGACGGGGCGGGCGCGACGCCCTGAGCGTTCGCTGAAAGCAAACTCTGTGCCATAATTGCCCACCCCATTCAGCAAACACACAAAACGATGACGGAAAAAGACAACAAGGCCGCTGCGCTCGCCGCCGCGCTCGCCCAGATTGAAAAGCAATTCGGCAAGGGTTCCATCATGCGCATGGGCGATGGCACGGTGGAACGCGACATTCAAACCATCTCGTCCGGCTCGCTCGGGCTGGATATTGCGCTGGGTCTGGGCGGGCTGCCGCGCGGGCGCGTAGTGGAAATCTACGGGCCGGAATCGTCCGGCAAAACCACGCTCACCCTGCACGTCATCGCCCAGATGCAGCAAGCCGGCGGCACGGCGGCGTTTATCGACGCCGAACACGCGCTGGACGTGGGCTACGCCGAAAAACTCGGCGTCAATATCGAAGATTTGCTCATCAGCCAGCCCGACACCGGCGAACAGGCGCTGGAAATTGCCGACATGCTGGTGCGCTCAGGCGGCGTGGATATTGTCGTCATCGACTCGGTGGCCGCGCTCACCCCGAAAGCCGAAATTGAAGGCGACATGGGCGACCAGCTTCCCGGCCTGCAAGCCCGCCTGATGAGCCAGGCGCTGCGCAAGCTGACCGCCAACATCAAGCGCACCAACACGATGGTCATCTTCATCAACCAGATTCGCATGAAGATTGGCGTCATGTTCGGCAACCCGGAAACCACCACCGGCGGCAACGCGCTGAAGTTTTATTCGTCGGTGCGCATCGACATCCGCCGCATCGGGCAAATCAAGAAGGCCGATGCGGTCATCGGCTCGGAAACCCGCTGCAAAGTGGTGAAAAACAAAGTCTCGCCGCCCTTCAAGGAAGCGGTGTTCGACATCCTCTACGGCGAAGGCATTTCGCGCGAAGGCGAAATCATCGACCTGGGCGTCGCGCACAAAATCATCGACAAATCCGGCGCCTGGTATGCCTACGAAGGCAACAAGATTGGTCAGGGCAAAGACAACGTGCGGGAATTTTTGCGCGGCAATCCGCAGCTTGCGCGCACCATGGAAAATCGCATCCGCGCCGCCGTCGGTCTGCCCGAACTGCCCGCCGTGTCTGCCGCCGCGCCGTCTGCGTCCGCCGAGGGCACCGGCGAGGAATAACGCGCGGCAAGCCGCCCGCCCTCGTCGCTTCGTCATGAGCGTCCTCACCCCGCACCAAGCCCTGCGCCGCCGCGCCATTGCCTGTCTGGCGCGGCGCGAGCATTCGCGCGCCGAACTGGTGCAAAAACTCGCCGCGCACGCGCAAGGCGAGGCGGCGGGCAGCGACGAAATCAACGCCGTGCTCGACGAACTCATCGCCCAGGGGCTGCAATCCGACCGCCGCTTTGCCGAGAGCTGGGTGCGCAGCAAGGCCGCCCGTTTCGGCGCGGCCCGCCTGCGTCACGATTTGCTCGCCAAAGGTGTGGCCGCCGAACTGGTAGAGGCTGTGCTACTGGATGCCTGCACCGGCGACGAGGGCGACGAAGCCGCACGCGCGCGCGCCCTGTGGCAGCACCGTTTCGGCCAGCCCGCCACGGACGTGCGCGAACGGGCGAAACAGGCGCGTTTCCTGCAAGGGCGCGGATTTTCGTCTGCCGTCATCGGCGGCCTGCTGCGGGAGGTCGCGCATCCATGAGCCTGCTGCAAGCCTTCGGCCTGCGAAAGCGGTACAAATCCCGCACCGTCGTGCAGGAAGTCAGCTTCACCGTCAATGCAGGGGAAGTCGTCGGCCTGCTGGGGCCGAATGGCGCGGGCAAAACCACCTGCTTTTACATGATTGTCGGCCTCATCCGCGCCGACGGCGGGCGCATCCTGCTGGACAATCAGGACGTGACCCACCAGCCCATTCACTACCGCGCCCGTCTGGGGCTATCGTATCTGCCGCAGGAAATGAGCGTGTTCCGCCGCCTGTCGGTGGCCGACAACGTGCGCGCCGTGCTGGAACTCAAACACAAAGACCCCGCCGTGGTCGAAAAGCGGCTCACCGAATTGCTTGAAGAACTCGGCATCAACCACCTGCGCGACACCGCCTCAATCGCTCTGTCCGGCGGCGAGCGCCGCCGCTGCGAAATCGCCCGCGCGCTGGCCAGCGACCCGCGCCTGATTCTGCTCGACGAACCCTTCGCCGGCGTCGACCCCATTGCCGTGCTGGATATTCAGCGCATCATCCGCTTCCTGAAAGAACGCGGCATCGGCGTGCTGATTACCGACCACAACGTGCGCGAGACGCTGGGCATCTGCGACCGCGCCATGATTTTGTCGGACGCGCGCGTGCTCACCAGCGGCACGCCTGAAGAAATCGTGCATAACGAGCAGGTGCGGCAAGTCTATCTTGGGGAGCACTTCCGTCTATGAAAGCCTCGCTCCAGCTCCGTGTCGCGCAGGGCATCACGCTCACGCCGCAACTTCAGCAGTCGATTCGCCTGTTGCAGCTCTCCACGCTGGAGCTGAACAACGAAATCGAGCGCATCCTGCTGGAAAACCCGATGCTGGAACGGCTCGACGATGTTCCCGTGGAACGTTCCCGCAGCCGCGAACCCGGCGAGACTCCGCCGGAAGCCGCCGCGCGCAATGAAGCGCCCGACAGCGATGCGCCCGCGCGGGAAGGCAATGACGACGAACACACCGACTGGAGCGACATTGCAGAGAGCGCCGACTGGGGCGCGAGCCGCGAAGGCGGCCACCGCGACGACGAAGACGACAGCGATTCGCGCAACGTACAAGTGGCCGAACGCTCGCTGGCCGACCACCTCGGCGAACAGCTCGCCCTCTCGCCGCTGGAAGCGCGCGACCGCATTCTGGTGCAACTGCTGATTGATTCGCTGAACGAAAACGGTTATCTCGACGCCAGTTTTGAAGAACTGCTGGCGCTACTGCCCGAGGAGGCTGGTTTTGAAGAAGACGATCTGGCCATCGCGCTGAAATACCTGCAAAACTTCGACCCGCCCGGCATTGGCGCGCGCACGGCGCAAGAATGCCTCGCCTTGCAACTGCAAGCACGCGCCGCGCAGGATGACTGCCCGCCCGAACAGCCGCTGGCGCTGGCCATCGTGCGCGAACATCTGGAACTGCTGGCCGAGCGCAATTTTGCCCAGTTGCGCCGCGTGCTCGGCTGCGACGAAGCCGCCCTGCGCCGCGCCAACGAACTCATCCTCACCCTCGACCCGCATCCCGGCGCGCGTTTTGCGCCGGATGAAACCCGCTACGTCATTCCCGACATCATCGTGCGCAAGCGCGGCGCGCGCTGGCAGGCGCAAATCAACGAAGACGCCATGCCGCGGCTGCGCGTCAATCAACTCTACGCCGGCATTCTGCGGCAAAATCGCGGCAACGAAGGGGCCGCAACGCTGGCCGACCGTTTGCAGGAAGCCCGCTGGCTGATTCGCAACATCCAGCAGCGTTTCGACACCATTTTGCGCTGCGCGCAAGCCATCGTCGCCCGTCAGCAGAAGTTTTTTGACTATGGCGACGTGGCCATGCGCCCGCTCACGCTGCGCGAGATTGCCGAAGAAATCGAGATGCACGAATCGACCGTCTCGCGCATCACCTCGCAGAAATACCTCGCCACGCCGCGCGGTGTCTTTGAAATGAAATACTTTTTCGGCAGCCATGTGGCCACCGAAGCGGGCGGCGAAGCCTCTTCCACCGCCATCCGCGCCCTGATTCGCCAGATTGTTGATGCGGAAGACCGCAAAAAACCCCTTTCGGATGCGAAAATTGCCGAACTGCTGGGTGAACAGGGTATCGTAGTCGCCCGGCGCACAGTGGCAAAATACCGGGAAAACCTCGGCATTGCCCCTGTCAGCCAGCGTAAAACGCTTTAACAACAAAGGAGTATTCCTATCATGAACCTGAAGATCTCCGGCCATCACCTTGAAGTCACGGATGCCTTGCACGATTACGTCACCAGCAAGCTGGAGCGCGTCATCCGCCACTTCGACAACGTCACCAGCGTCAATGTCATCCTCTCCGTGGAGAAGCTGAACCAAAAGGCCGAAGTCACTGTTCACGTGCGCGGCAAGGATATTTACGTGGAAAGCATTGACGCCGACATGTACGCCGCCATCGACAGCATGATCGACAAGCTCGACCGTCAAGTCATCAAGTACAAACAAAAACACCAGGAGCACGACCACAACACCATGAAACACCAAGGCGAATAAGCACTTTGCCCACCCGCCCGCGCGCTTGCCCACTACACGTCAGCGCGCGGGCAACCGATTATTCAGCCCAAAAGGCTCCCCCCATGAATACCATCGCCACCCTTCTGTCGCCCGAGCGCATTCTGGTGCGCTGCGACGCTACCATCAAAAAACGGGTTTTTGAGCTGGCCGCGCAGCTTTTTGCCGACCAGGGCATAGAGACTGCCGCCATTTTTGACGCCCTGTTTGCCCGTGAAAAACTCGGCTCCACCGGTCTGGGGCAAGGCATTGCCATCCCGCATGGCCGCATGGACGGTCTGAATCACGCGCTGGGTGCCTTCATCCGTCTGGAACAGCCGATTGATTTCGACGCCCCGGATGGCCGCCCGGTCAACCAGCTCTTCATCCTGCTTGTGCCCACCGACGCCAACCAGCAACACCTGCAACTGCTGGCGGAACTGGCGCAGCGTTTTTCCAACGCGCATTTCCGCATCCAACTGGATGCCGCCGACACGCCGCAAGCCATCGCTGACCTTTTTGCCGCCGCCGCGCCCGCCACGGCCTGACCGCCCCGCCCATGCGCCAGACCAGCGTTCGCCACCTGTTCGAGTTCTTCCGGGAATCCCTTGGACTCATGCACGTGTGCGGGCCGCTGGATCGCGCCATTGAAGTCACCGGCGAACGCATCTGGCCTGCCGACCTGATTGGCCACATCAACATCATTCACTCTTCGCGCCTGCAAGTCATCGGGCAGATTGAGCTTGCCTGGGCGCGCATCCAGCCGGCGGACAAAATCGCCTATCTGCTGAAAGAAGTCATCCACAACCATCCGCCGGCGATTATCGTCGCTGATGACTGCGAAATTCCGCCGCTGCTGATTGCCCAGTGCGGCAAGCACGACATCGCGCTGCTCACCACCAAAGCGCCCTGCGCCAGCGTCGTCGACCGGCTGCGGCTGTATCTTTCGCGCGAACTGGCCGAACAAAGCACGCTGCACGGCGTATTCATGGATGTTTTCGGCATTGGCGTATTCATCACCGGCGACCCCGGCTCGGGCAAATCCGAACTCGCCCTGGAACTGGTCTCGCGCGGCCACGGGCTGGTGGCCGACGACATGGTGGAATTTTCCCGCATCGCCCCTACTGTCATTGAAGGCCGCTGTCCGCCCCTGTTGCAGGATTTTCTGGAAGTCCGCGGGCTGGGCGTACTGAACATCCGCACTTTCTTTGGCGAGACGGCCTGCCGTCGCAAAAAGCGTCTGCGGCTGGTGGTCTATCTGCAAAAGCGCCTGCCCGGCGAAGCCGAAGCGCCGCGCATCAATTTCGAGCAGGAAACCCAGGACATTCTCGGCGTCGCCATCCCGCGCACCACCTTGCCCGTGGTCGCCGGGCGCAACCTCGCCGTGCTGCTGGAAGCCTCCGTGCGCGCCATGATTCTGCGCCTGCGCGGTATTGATTCCACGCAGGAACTCATCGACCGCCAGCAACAAATGATGATTGGCGACAACAACACCCTGCCCCTTTTCTGAACACCTCCCCTGCCATGAACGCCTCCGTCCCGCCTGTTGATTATCTGGAACGCATCGTGCGCGCCCGCGTCTATGACGTGGCCGAGGAAACGCCGCTGGAACTGGCACCGGCGCTGTCCGCCCGCACGCACAACCGCATCCTGCTCAAACGCGAAGACCTGCAACCGGTGTTCAGCTTCAAGCTGCGCGGCGCCTACAACAAGATGGCGCAGCTTTCGCCCGCCGTCCTGAAACGCGGCGTCATTTGCGCCTCGGCGGGCAATCATGCGCAAGGCGTGGCCTATTCGGCGCAAAAGATGGGCGTGCGCGCCATCATCGTCATGCCGGAAACCGCCCCGTCCATCAAGGTCGACGCGGTGGCCGCGCGCGGCGCGGAAGTGGTGCTGGCGGGCGAATCGTTTACCGATGCCTACCTGCACGCGCGCGAACTGGAAAAACGCGAACGGCTCGCCTTCGTGCACCCGTTTGACGACCCGGACGTTATCGCCGGTCAGGGTACCATCGGGCTGGAAATTTTCCGCGCCCACAGCGGCCCGCTGCACGCCGTGTTCTGTCCGGTAGGCGGCGGCGGCCTGCTCGCCGGCGTCGCCGCCTGCCTGAAACGGCTGCGTCCGGAAGTCAAAATCATCGGCGTGGAAACCTTCGATGCCGACGCCATGACGCGCTCGCTGGCCAGTGGCCACAGCGTGCCGCTGGATCAGGTCGGCCTGTTTTCTGACGGCACGGCGGTAAAGGAAATTGGCAGTGAAACCTTGCGGCTGGCCAGCGAATACGTCGATGAAATGATTAGCGTCAATACCGACGCCATCTGCGCGGCCATCAAGGATGTTTTTGAAGACACGCGCGTCATCCCCGAACCTGCCGGTGCGCTGGCGATTGCGGGCGCGAAGGCGTGGCTGGCGCAGCATCGCCTGCGCGACAAAACCGTGCTGGCCATCTGCTCGGGCGCGAACATGAATTTCGACCGCCTACGCTTTGTCGCCGAGCGTGCCGAAGTGGGCGAACAGCGCGAAGCGGTGCTGGCCGTCACCATTCCCGAGCGCCCCGGCGCGTTCCGCATCCTCTGCGGGCTGCTGGGCAAGCGCAACGTCACCGAGTTCAGCTACCGCTATGCCGACCCATCCACCGCCCATGTGTTTGTCGGCGTCAGCATCCACCGCCGCGCAGACGCCACCCGCCTGCTCGAACACCTCAGCGCGCACGGTTTCCCCGCCGTTGATCTGACCGATGACGACATCGCCAAATCGCACATCCGCGACATGGTCGGCGGGCGCGCGCCCAGCGGCATCGTGCGCGACGAGCGGCTGTACCGTTTCAGCTTTCCCGAACGTCCCGGCGCGCTGCTGCACTTTCTCAACCAGATGCAGCCGGAGTGGAACATTTCCCTCTTCCACTACCGCAACCACGGCGCGGATTACAGCCACGCGCTGGTCGGCCTGCAAGTGCCCGACGCGGACATCGCACGCCTGCACACCGTGCTGGACGCCATCGGCTATGAATACACCGATGAAAGCGGCCATCCCACCTACCGGCTGTTTCTCGGACACTGATGGCGTTCCTTCGCCTGCTCGCCCTCGGCTGGTGCCTCGCGCTGATTGTCGTCAGTCTCTACCCGTTCGTCGGCTGGCAAGCGCCGGTGCTGCCCGTCTTTGATTACCTCACCGAACCCTGGCCGCGCTATTACCGCAGCAGCGAAATGCTGCTCAACCTGCTCTTCTGGCTGCCGGCGGGCTTTCTGCTGGCCATCAGCCTGCCGCCGCGCCGCCGCGCCAATCTTGCTGCGGCGCTGGCCGTGCTCATTTGCGCCCTGCTCAGTTTCAGCATTGAGACGGTGCAGAATTTTCTCGCCAACCGCATCGCCTCGAATGTCGACCTGTGCTGCAACACGCTGGGCGCGCTTGCCGGCGCGGTGCTGGCGCGGCTATCCGGGCACAGCCATTTTGCCCGCTACAACCGGCTGCGCGTTTTGCGCCGCCGTTATGCCATCAACGAACGTGCCGGAGACTGGGGCGTGTTGCTCTTCGTCGCCTGGCTATTCACGCAGGCGCTGCCCGACACACCGCCGTTCGCCCAGCCCAGCTTGCTGGCCTGTTTCGGTCTGCCCGCGCCAATTGCCTTTCACGCCCACACCTTTCAGGCGTTCAAAATCGCCGCCGTCGCCCTCTGGCTGTTGAGCACGGGGCTGCTCGCCGCCTGCCTGCTGCCCGAGCGCATCGCACCCGCGCGCCCGGTGCTGTTGCTGTTTGCGCTGGCGTTGCTGGTCAAACTCGCCGCCGCCGCCTGGCTCACCACGGCGCCGCCGTTTTCCCTGCTCTTCCAGCCTGCCAACCTGATCGGCCTCGGCGCGGGCGCGCCGCTGCTGGCGCTGCTGCTCTGGCTGTGCCCGCCCCGGCTACAATACACGCTGGCCGGGTTGAGCCTGTTCGCCGCCACGCTGCTCACCACGCTGATGCCGGACAACCCTTACGTGCCACTGGGCAGCCTGTGGATTGAACCCGATTTTCTGCAAGGGCAGCACATCCTGCTGCTGTTTTCCGCCCTCTGGCCCTGCTGCGCACTGGCCTGGCTGATTGCGCTCGGTCTGAACCGCCCGCGCGAAGTGCCCGTGGTGCAACGCAAACTGAATTTATAATTTGCGCACTTTTCCCCGCTCCGGATTGCTCCATGTCTTACTACCAACGCCACATTTTCTTTTGCTGCAACCAGCGCAAAGACGGCAAGGATTGCTGCGCCGCGCACGATGCCGCCGCCCTGCTCGCGCACGCCAAAGACCGCGTCGCCGAACTGGGGCTGAAAGGCAAAGGCAAGGTGCGGGTGAGCCAGTCCGGTTGCCTCGGGCGCTGCGATGACGGGCCAGTGGCCGTGGTCTATCCCGAAGCGGTCTGGTATGGCAAATTGACGCTTGCAGACGTGGAAGAAATCATCACCTCGCATCTTGTGCGCGGCGAACCAGTCGCGCGCCTACGCCTGCCCGATTGAGCGCCACGCCGTCTTCCCCCTTTTTTCAGGAGACGCCCGCATGAGCCGTCCCGCCCCCACCGAAAAAATCCTGCTCTCCGGCCACGCCGGACATATCGACACCTTGCTGGACTTGCCCGCCGAAGTGCGCGGCATCGCGCTGGTCTGCCATCCGCACCCGCTCTATGGCGGCGCGAACACCAACAAAGTGGTGCACACGCTGGCGCGCACCTTGCGCGACCTAGGCTATGCCGCGCTGCGCCCGAACTTTCGCGGCGTCGGCGAGAGCGACGGCGTACACGACGAAGGCCGTGGCGAAGTGCTGGACATGCTGCGCGTGCTGGCGTGGGCGCAGTCGCGCTGGCAGCCCGGGCTGCCTATTGCGCTGGCGGGTTTTTCCTTTGGCGGCTTCATCCAGACGCGCATCGCCCATCATCTGCATGACGCAGGCACTCCAGCGCAACGGCTGGCGCTGGTCGGGCTGGCCTGCGGCCATGCTGCCGATGGCTCGCGCGACTATCCCACGCCGCCGCTGCCCGCAGGCGGCCACGCCCTGATTATCCACGGCGAAGAAGACGACACCGTGCCGCTGGCCAACGTGCTGGACTGGGCGCGCCCGCAGGCGCTGCCGGTCACGGTCATCCCCGGCACGGGGCACTTTTTCCACGCCCGCCTCACCGTGCTGCGCGACATTCTGCGCGCCACCTGGACGCCGCTATGAGCACAGATGCCCTGCTCGTTTTCACCCACGTGCCGGACGAAGCCACCGCCCAGCGCATCACCGAAGCGGCCATTGCCGCGCGGCTGGCCGCCTGCGTCACCCGTCTCGCCCCCGCCACGTCCACCTATCGCTGGCAGGGGCGCGTGGAATGCGAGACGGAAATCCCGCTGCTGCTGAAAACCCGCCGCGAATGCTACGCCGCCTTGCAAGAACTGGTGCGCGAACTGCATCCTTACGAAGTCCCCGAAATTCTCGCGCTTGCCGCCTGCGACGCCCTGCCCGCCTGGCTCGACTGGCTGCGCACGGAAACCACGCCCACCCCCACGCCATGACTTTGCCCGCCCGCCTGTTTGCCCTTCTCGTTTGTCTGTTCGCCTGCCTCTTCATCGCGCCCGCGCAGGCTGAAGAAGACCCCGTGCCCGCCGCGCGCGCCTACCGCGTACAAGGGCAAGCCGATGGCGGCGAGCGCATCGCGCTGCATTTCACCATCCGCCCCGGCTACTACCTCTACGCCGACAAATTCGCCGTGCGCACCGATGCGCCCAATGTCACGCTGGGCGAAATCGAACGCCCGCGCGGCAAAATGATGGACGACCCGACCTTCGGCACGGTAGAAACTTTCCACGAAGACCTGACGCTTGCCGTCCCGCTCACCGCCCGCCCGCCCGGGCAGCAAAGCCTCACCCTGCAAGTCGACCTGCAAGGCTGCTGGAGCGGCGGCATCTGCTTTCCGCCGGAGACGCGCAGCGTCACAATCGACCTGCCCGCCGCAGCCACGCCCACCGCCCGTGCAGACGCCCACGCACCGCCGCCTGCGCAAACGCAAGGCGGCGGCATTCACGCCGTACTGCACGGCGGGCATCTTGCCTGGCTCATCGTCAGCTTTTTCGGCTTTGGCCTGCTGCTGGCCTTCACGCCCTGCGTGTTCCCGATGATTCCCATTTTGTCCGGCATCATCCTCGGGCACGGCCATCACATCAGCCGCGCCCGCGCAGGCTGGCTTTCTGCCCTCTACGTGCTGGGCATGGCGCTTACCTACGCCGCCGCCGGTGTGCTGGCCGGGCTTTCCGGCGCGTGGCTGGCCGCCGCGCTGCAAAACGTCTGGGTCATCGGCGCCTTTGCGCTGCTCATCGTGCTGCTGGCTGTTGCCATGTTCAGCGGCTTTGACCTGCAACTGCCCGCCGCCTGGCGCGAGCGCCTCAACGCCCGCAGCCAGCGTCTGCAAGGCGGGCAAAGCGGCGGCGTGTTCCTCATGGGCGTGTTTTCCGCCCTCGTCGTCAGCCCTTGCGTGGCCGCGCCGCTGGCGGGCGCACTGCTCTACATTGCGCAGACGCGCGATGCCCTGCGCGGCGCGCTGGCGCTCTTTGCGCTGGCCTGCGGCATGGGCGCGCCGCTTATCGTGGTCGGCCTGCTCACGCGCAGCCTGCTGCCGAAAAGCGGCGCGTGGATGGAAACCGTCCGCCGCGCCTTCGGCTTTTTGCTGCTGGCGCTGGCCGTCTGGATTGCCCGCACCGTGCTGCCCGCAGGCCTTCCCATGCTCGCCTGGGGCGTGATTGCAGTGTTTGCCAGCACGCATTTGCGCATCTGGCACCCCGCGCCCGCCAGCGGCTGGGCGCGCACGGGCAACGCGCTCACCATACTGTTGCTGCTCTACGGTTGTCTCTTGATTAGCGGCTGGTTCGCTGGCCATCAAGACCCGCTGCGCCCGCTGGGCAGTCCGGCAAGCTCCACCAGCGCCCCGCACACGGGCGCGCGTTTCACCCCCGTGCGCAGCGTGGCGGAACTGGACGAACAACTCGCGCGCCACGGCAATCGACCCGTGCTGCTCGATTTTTCCGCCGAATGGTGCATCACCTGCGCCGAGATGGAACGCGACACCTTTGCCGATGCGCAAGTGGCGCGCGCACTGGAAGCGTTCGTCCTGCTGCAAGCCGATGTCACCGCCAACACGCCCGAACAGCAAGCACTGCTACAACGCTTTTCCCTCTTCGGCCCGCCTGCCACGCTGTTTTTCCTGCACGGCGAAGAGCGCCCGGAACTGCGCCTGCAAGGTTTCGTGCCGCCCGAAGATTTCCTCCCCGTACTGGCGAAGGCGCGCGCGCCTGCCCCGTAGCGTCTTGCGCTTTGGGGGATTTTGTCGCATAATCGCGCGTTTCTTTCACGCCCGCTGACCGGGCGCAGAATTTCCCGCCAGATACAAGGATTTGCAACCATGAAACCCGAAACCCATCCGGAGTACACCGAAGTCGCCGTCAATTGCTCGTGCGGCAATGCCTTCACCACCCGCTCCACGCTTGGCCGTGAGAGCTATCACGTGGAAGTCTGCTCGGAATGCCACCCGTTCTACACCGGCAAACAGAAAATCGTCGACACCGCCGGTCGCGTGGAACGCTTCCAGCAAAAATACGGCAACATCCGCCGCCTCGGTTAAGCGCCCGCCGCCCGTCCGTATTCATACAGCCCGCATCGCGGGCTGTATTTGTTTGCGGGCTGTCTCCCGCGCAGCACCTGCGCGGGCTTCCAGTAAAATACGCGCACACCCAACCCTCTCAGGGCATCGCCCCGCATGAGCCTGTCTTTCCCGTCCCGCCCCGCCGCCAGCCGCCCGCGCCTGCCCGCATGGCTGGGCATTACGCTGCTGGCGCTGGTCTATCTGTTTGTCGGCATCGCACACGACCCATGGCGCGGCGAGGACGTGCAGCATATTGACCTCATCGCCCGCCTGTTCCGGCAGGAAAACTGGCTGTTCCCGCAGATGGCCGGTGAAGCCGCGCCCGCCGCGAACGGGCCGCTGTGGTACTGGGCGAGCGCGCTGCTCACCTTGCTGCTGGGCGACTGGATACCGTTTCACGACGCCGCGCGCCTGGCCAGCCCGCTGTTTGTCCTGCTCACCATCTTTCACCTTGCCCGCACCGCCAACGCGCTCTATGGCGAAGCCTGCCGCACGCCCGCCGCGCTGCTGGTCATCGGCACGCTGGGCATGGCGCTGCCCGCGCACACCGCGCACCCCGTCACCGCGCTGCTGGCCGCCTTTGCCATCGCGCTGCATGGTCTTGCCCGCCTGACCCACCGCCCCGTCACGGCGGCGCTGCAAACCGCGCTGGGCTGCGTGCTGCTGTTTCTTGCCGATGGCCTGCCTGCGCTGCTGCTGGCGCTGCCGCTGATTGTGCTGCTGCCGCTGCTCAGTCCGCCCTGCCGGAGTTTTCGCGTCAGCGCCGCCGGACTGCTGGCGCTGGTGCTCACCTGCGTGAGCATCGCGCTGTGGCTGGTGTTTCTGTACCTCACCGAGCCGCGCCACCTGCTCTTGTGGTGGAACGCCAGTCTGCAAACCGTTCACCTGCCGTGGCAAGACGAACTCTTCCCCGGCGCGTGGCTGGCCACCGCTGGCTGGCAACTCTGGCCGCTGTGGCCGATTGCGGCCTGGACGCTGTGGCACAACCGCGCCACGCTCGCGCCCGCCTCTTTGTTGCCGCGTGCCGCGCTTGTCCTCGCGCTGGGCTACGCGCTGTTTACCGGCGGCGATGACCTCATCGCCAGTCTGCCCGCGCTGATTGTGCCCTGCGTGCTGCTCGCCGCCGCCAGCGTGCCTTCGCTGCGACGGGGCGCGGCCAATGCCTTTGACTGGTTCGGCACCATGTCGTTTACCGTCTTCGCCATCCTGCTCGGCCTGCTGTGGAGCGCGGCCAATTTCGACTGGCCGCCGGGTCTGGCGCGCAGCGTCGGGCGCATTGTGCCGGAATACGTCGCCCACACCGCAGCCTGGCCAGCGGCGCTGGCGCTGGCGCTGTTTTTGTGCTGGATTCTCCTCCTGCGCCGCCTGCCGCGCGGCTCATTGCGCGGCGCGGCAAACTGGGCGCTGGGCATCACGCTGATGTGGCTGCTGGCCGCCACCTTGCTGATGCCGCTCTTTGATGCCCACCGCAACTACCGCCCGATGGCCGACAGTCTGGCCGACACACTCGCACCGCTGCCCGCTGGCTGCATCGCCTTCGTCAACAGCAACCCCGGCCTGCTGGGCGCGCTGGACTACTTTGCCGGCATCAACGCCGCGCCGCTGGCCGCAGGCGACAGCACCGCCTGCCGCTATCTGCTGACCCGCAACGAGCGCGCCCCCGAATCGCTCGCCCCCGAGTGGATTGAAATCTGGCGCTACCGCTTCAACGGAGGCCGCAACCTTGAATACTTCCGTCTCTACCAACACCGCTGAACACGCCTGGCGCGCGCTGGACAAACACGCCGAGCGGCTGCGCGGCGCGCACACCGCCGCACTCTTCGCCGCCGACGAAGCGCGGCTGCCCGCGTTTTCCGTCACGCACGACGGGCTGTATTTCGACTTTTCCCGCCAGCGGCTGGACGCCCCGGCGCTGGCCGCGCTGCTGGATCTGGCCGACGCCGCCCGCCTGCCGCAAGGCATTGAACAACTCTTTGGCGGCGCACGCCTGAACCACACGGAAAACCGCCCCGCGCTGCACATGGCAATGCGCGACGATGCGCTGCTGCCCGCCAACAGCGACACCGACTGGGCGGCCAACCGCGAACGCCTGCTGGCGCTAACGGATGCCGTGCGCACGGGGCAATTGTGCGGCGCCACGGGCGAGCCGTTTGCACACATCCTCGCGCTGGGCATCGGCGGCTCGGAACTGGGGCCGCGTCTGGTCTGCGAAGCCCTCGCGCAGCCCAACGCGCGCACACCGCAAGTACGCTTCGTTGCCGGACTCGACCCGGCGGAACTCACCTTCGCGCTGGCAGGCGCACACCCCGAACGCACGCTGGTGCTCATCGCCTCAAAAAGCTGGAGCACGCTGGAGACGCTGGAAAACGCCCGCGCCGTCCGGCAATGGCTGCGCAGCACGCTCTCCGAAGCGCAGCTTGCCCAGCATCTCGTCGCCATTTGCAGCGTCCCCGCGCAAGCGCACGAATTTGGCGTCGCCGCCGAGCGCATTTTTCCGCTGCCCGAATGGGTAGGCGGGCGCTTCTCGGTCTGGTCTGCCGTCGGCCTGCCCGCGATGCTGGCGGTGGGAAGCGACGCCTTCCGCGCACTGCTCGCCGGCGCGCAAGCCATGGACCGCCACTTCCGCCACGCCCCGTTTGCGCAAAACCTGCCCGTGCTCGCCGCGCTCATCGGTTTGTGGAACATTCACGCCCTGAACATCGAAACCCACGCCGTGCTGCCCTACGCCCACGGCCTGCGCAGCCTGCCCGCGTGGTTGCAACAACTGGACATGGAAAGCAACGGCAAGCGCGTCACCCGCGACGGCACGCCCGTCACCCTGCACAGCGCACCGATTGTCTGGGGCGGCGCAGAACCTGCCGGACAGCACGCCTTTCACCAATTGCTCTATCAAGGCACGCGCACAGCGGCGCTGGATTTCCTCCTCGTCGGCAACCCACACAACCACCCCATGCAGCGCCTGCTGGCCGAATGCGGCATCGCGCAAGCCGCCGCCCTGATGCACGGACGCAGTCTGGACGCCGCCCGCGCCCTGCTCGTTCAACAAGGCAAAGACCCCGCCCTCGCCCCGCATCTGGTCTGCCCTGGCAATCAACCCTCGTCCACGCTACTCCTGCCCGCACTCACGCCGCACCACCTCGGCCAGTTGCTCGCCTTCTATGAACACAAGATTTTCGTGCAAGGCTGGCTGTGGGGCATCAACAGCTTCGACCAATTCGGCGTCGAACTCGGCAAGGAAATGGCCCGCGCCCTGCACAACACCAACCGCCGCCCCGACCCCGCCGCCACTGCCCTGCTGACGGCGCTGGCGCGCAGTGAGGGCAAGGCGTAGGCGCAGCAAACCGCGCCTTGCATGGCCGGCTAGATGCAAAACGCTGGCACGGTTTTGTGCCCGTAGCATAACCCCAGAGGTGTTATCATGACTGCCATGAGCAGCGACGAATTGATCCGAAGGCTTCAGGCGGCGGGCTGGCGGTTAGTGCGTATCAAGGGCGACCACCATGTGTTCCTGCATCCTGATAACCCCAACAACATTTCCGTGCCGCATCCGCGCAAAGACCTAGGCAAAGGCATTGCCCACCGCCTGTTGCGCAAAGCGGGGCTGAAATAAAAGGAGCAAGGCAATGAAATACACCGTAGTCATTGAACCGGGCACAGAAACAACGGCATGGGGGGTGGAAGTGCCGGATTTGCCCGGCTGTTTTTCTGCTGGCGACACGCTGGAAGAGGCGATGGAAAATGCGAAAGAGGCCATTTGCCTCTGGGTGGAAACCATGCTGGAAAAAGGCGAAAAAATCCCGGCGCAGCAATCTTTGGAGCACTGGCAAAAAGAGCCGGACTTTGCCGGCTGGCTCTGGGCGGTGGTGGATGCGCCCGTAGAAAAACTCATGGGGCCAGCGGAAAAAGTCAACGTCACCCTGCCGCGCCTGCTGCTGCACAAGATTGACGAA
>JAFSWK010000166.1 GCA_017444505.1 Rhodocyclaceae bacterium
GAGCATGGCGGCATCGGTGTTCGGGCGGATGGGAATCCACCAGGCGTCATAGACGCCCGCCGAGTCGGTGTATTGCGGGTCGACCAGCACGAACTTGCAGCCGCGCTGCTTGGCCAGACGCATGTAATAGAAGGTGTTGCCGCCGTGGAAGGTGTAGGCGGGGTTCCAGCCCCACATGATGATGAGCTTGGAATGCGCGAAGGTGTCGTCTTCGTTGCCGTCCTGGATGGTGCCGAAGGTCATGCGGCTGGAAAACGTGGTGCCCTGATAGGAAGGCACGCTCCACGAGTTGGTGCGGCAGCCGAACATGCCGAGGAAACGCCCCAGCAGCCCTTCAATCTGGTCAGACTTGTGCAGCACGCCGTAAGAGGCGCCGGCGTAGCTTTGGTCAAGCAGCGCGGTAGGGCCGTAGTTGTTGCGCAGTTCGACCATTTTTTTGGCAACGTAATCCAGCGCCTCATCCCAGGAAACGCGCTTGAACTTGCCTTCGCCGCGCTTGCCCACGCGCAGCATGGGGTAGAGCAGGCGCTCGGGCGAGTAGAGGCGGGCACGGTAGGAGCGCCCGCGCAGGCAGCCGCGCAGTTGCGGCTCGGCTTCGGTGTCCTTGCCAAAAAAGCCGCCTTTCTGGAAACGGCCATCGTCGGTGGACAGGCGCACGATGACGTCGCCCTTTTTGTGCGCGACCAGCGCGTGACGCGAGCCGCAGTTGTGCGCACAGGACGTGACCACGGTGGTGAGCTGGTCATCCGTCGGATACGGCTCGTAGGCAAACGCCTGCGCGTCTTTGGGCAGGACGGTGGCGCCGATGGTGGTCAGCGTGGCGGCACCGACACCTGTACCCATGACTTTGAGGAAATCCCGACGGCTTTCGTTGGGCGCGGTCTCGGCGGCGAGGGGTTCAAACGGTTTGTTCATTGTTGTGCTCCGGTGTCGGCGGCGGAATCGGCGGGCGTGGTTTCAGTCGGCGCGCTGGGCGCGGTTTCGGCGGCTGCCGCAGTTTGCGCGGGCAGGCCGGTGAGGAAACGCGGCAGCGAGGTGGTGGGACGGTCTTTCGCCCAGTCGGGCACTTCCTCACCGCCCGGCCACGGATGGCGCGGATAGGGGAAGAGCATCTGATACCAGGCGCGCCCGCCGTGGCAGCCGAAGCACACGTCGCCATTGCCTTGCGCGGCGGCTTCAATGGCTTCCGGCTTGAGGAAATTGACCTGGTGGCGGTTGGTGCGGATGGCGGCGTGGCACATCAGGCAGTCGTTGTTGAACAGCGCCTTGGATTTCTGCCACGGCTCGGGCAAGCCCATCACCTCGAAATTCATCTTGGCGTGACACATCAGGCACACCGCGCCGACATCGACGTGCTTGCGCAGGCGCAGGTCGTCGGCCACCGTGGTCGCCGAGCTGCCGGGCGCTTCTTCGCGCGGGTCGTTGCCCTGGTGGCAGGTGTTGCATTTCAGGTCCATCACCTGCTTGGCATACGGGGTAACAAGGTGGCGGCGGTGGAAGGTTTCCTGCTCGCCGGTGTAGGTGGAAAGGTCTTGATACCACGCCTTGACTTGCGCAGGCTGCACCCCGGCGATGGATTGCGCGCGCACGGAAGGTTCCAGCACTTCCTTGTGACAGGCCAGACATTGCTCGTCGGTGGCTGTTTCGATGGCGGGCTTGAAGTGGATGGGGTCGTACATGGCGCGCTGGTAATCCGGGCGGGAGAGCTGCCCGCTGGCCGCTTCGGGCGGCTGCTGCGAGGCGGCGTTGCCGTTGTCTTGCGCAGAACAGGCCGCGAGCACGAGGCTACAGGAGACAACGCCCAGGCACCATGCCCAGGCAGGAAGGGGGGAAGATTTCCGGGGGCTGCGCACAGGCAGACGGGAGGCGGCGGTTTGAGGGTGGGCGTGTTGCATCATGGCTCCTGCAATGTGTGGCGTCCGGCGCGGGGCGGCGGATGGCTCCTCACGGTATTCCGGTGGCGCATGATTCGCGTTTTGCTGCCGCAGGCAGGCAAACCATCCGCGACCGGTGATTTGGGACAAGGAGAATGACAGGTAAAAAACGCGCCCGGTGCACAGCAGGCCGGCACACGGGCGCGGGCGTAAGAGAAGTCAGAAGAAATTATTTCTTCTTCTTGCCTTCCATGCCTTCCATGCCGGACATGCCAGACATGCCGCTCATGCCGGACATGCCTTCCTGACCTTCCATGCCAGACATGCCGCTCATGCCAGACATGCCACTCATGCCGGACATGCCACTCATGCCGGACATGCCGCTCATGCCTTCTTGCTTGCCTTCCATGCCGGACATGCCAGACATGCCGGACATGCCTTCTTGTTTGCCTTCCAAGCCGGACATGCCAGACATACCGGACATGCCGCTCATGCCAGACATACCTTCTTGTTTGCCTTCCATGCCGGACATGCCAGACATGCCACTCATGCCGGACATACCCGACATGCCAGACATGCCTTCCTGGCCTTCCATGCCAGACATACCGGACATGCCGGACATGCCGGACATACCAGACATGCCGCTCATGCCGGACATGCCTTCCTGTTTGTCGTCAGCGGCGCAGGCAACGGACATGCCAAGAGCCAGGGCGGCGGCAACAGCGATTTTTTTCATTGCGTTTCTCCATAAGTGTGAGTGAGTACAAAAAAGCGGGATTGCTCCCTTGCCTTGCGGCCATTCGTGGCGTCATGCCAGAGTTGGCATGTCCCCGAACCGTGCGACCCGTTGGCGTATTGATTGCACAATGCGCCATCGTGCCGCAACATGCTGCGTGTTTGGTTCTGCCCGCGTCTTGCTCCGTTATTTCGTGCTTTCCGCGTGCCAGTCGCGGATGTCATACGGAGGCGTCATGCCGCGATGGCGCAGTGGTACAAACCACTCGCCGGTGCGGGCGATTTCTTCGACGTTGCCCGGATAGGGCTGGGAGACGCCGTGCAGCCGCTGCGCCAGTTGCTGGGCAGAGACTTCACGGTCCTGGGTAATCTGGGGGGCGTTTTCAGGGCGGCGGTCGGGATGAACACCCGAGGTGAATGCCGCGCCCGCGGCGGGAGAGGTGGCTTCAGCTTCGGCAGCTTGCTGCGCCCAGAGGGGGGTAGATGAGAAAACAATCAGCGCCGCCGCAATTGCGTGGCGGCAGATGGAGCGTGGGGTACAACAACCGTCGTGTGACATGCTTTGACCTCTTGATGTTCCGGAAGGCATTTTCCGGGGCAACCGACCCGGCGAGCCGGGTTGCCAGCCGATTTGTCGGGGCGAATGCTAAACGGCAAGCAAGACGGGACAGGCGGGCGCGTGCCGTTTGCTTGATGCAAGTCAAAAACGGCGCCGCGCTGCGCAATTATGGTATTTGATACGCATTCTTGATAGGAAAGTAAGCAGTTAATTTTTCATAAATAAGCGTCCTGCTCATGGCGCTTCCGGCAGAGGCGGGAAAAGTGCGGGGGGACGCAGGATGTCTTGCAGGCCGGCGCAAAATGCGTCGGTTTTCTCTTGCGGGGCGATAATGTCGATCATTTTTGTGTGCTGCCCATGGAGTCCGCGCCCGTGCCGGGCAGGACGCAACAGGCGTGTGTTGCGGGAGAATCCTTTTCGTGTTGCGTGATCAAACCCTGCTGGAACCGGCGCTTGCCCACGTGCATCCTTTTACCTGTGGCGTGGATTTGCATTGTCATTCCAATGCTTCCGATGGCGTGCTGGCGCCCGCGCAGGTGGTGATGCGGGCGGCAAACAATGGCGTGCGCCTGCTGGCCTTGACCGACCACGACACCCTGGACGGGCTGGACGAGGCGTTGGCCTGTGCGCGCCAGCATCGCGGCCTGCGCCTGCTGGCGGGGGTGGAAATTTCGGCGTCGTTTTGTGATGCCAGCGTGCACATCGTGGGGCTGGACGTGGATGCAGACAACGCCGCCTTGCGCGCGGGCTTGCAGCGCGTGCGCGATGGCCGCGCCAAACGCGCCGAACGCATGGCTGCGGCCATTGAAGCGGCGCTGGGCGTGCGCGGCGCGCTGGCCGGGGCAATGCGGTTTGCACAAAACCCGGCGGTGGTGGGGCGCGCGCATTTTGCCCGCTGGATGGTGGAGCAGGGTTTTGGGCAGGATGAAGCGGCGGTGTTCCAGCATTATCTGAATCCGGGCAAGCCGGGCTATGTTGCGCACGACTGGGTGAGCGTGCCGGAGGCGGTGGCGTGGATTCAGGGCGCGGGTGGTGTGGCGGTGCTGGCGCATCCGGCGCGGCTGCGCCTGTCGCTGAAAGCGCGCAGCGCGCTCATTCGCGCTTTTGCAGGCGCGGGCGGCGCGGCGGTGGAAGTGGTATGCAGCGCGCACGACGACAAAGCCGTGCGCCGCTTCGCGCGACTGGCACAGGGCTTGCGCTGGCAGGCTTCGGTGGGTTCAGATTTTCACGCCCCCGGCAAGGCGCGCTTTGACCTGGGCGGCTGCCCGCCGCTGCCGCCCGGCCAGAGGCCGGTGTGGACGCGCTGGCTGGAAGACTAGGGCGGCGCGGCACAGGTCGTTCAGGCGAGGATGGTTTGTGGCTCAATGCCTTGGCGGGTGTCGATGTGGCCGAGGCGGTGGACGCGCTCGCCAGCCTCTTGCAACAGGCGGGTGGCGGTATCGGCATCTTGCGCGGCGCAGATGAGCACCATGCCGATGCCGCAGTTGAATACGCGGTGCATCTCGGCGGTGTCGACCTGTCCGGCTTCTTGCAGCCAGCGGAACAGCGGCGGCAGCGCCCAGGATTGAGCGTCGAGGCGGGCGGTGAGGGTTTCGGGCAGGATGCGCGGGATGTTGCCGGTCAAGCCGCCGCCGGTGATGTGCGCCAGCCCCTTGATGAGGGCGGGATGCTTGCGTTTGAGGGCGAGCAGCGAGCGCACGTAGAGCCGCGTGGGGGCGATGACCGCCTGGCGCAAGGAGGTTTCGCCGTCAAAGGGGGCGTCAAGGTCGGGGCGGGCGCGGTCGAGAATCTTGCGGATGAGCGAGTAGCCGTTGGAATGTGCGCCGCTGGATGCCAGCCCCAGCACAACGTCTCCGGCACCAATGCGGCTGCCGTCGATGATTTCGTCTTTTTCCACGACGCCGACGGCAAATCCGGCCAGGTCATATTCGCCTTCCGGATACATGCCGGGCATTTCGGCAGTCTCGCCGCCAATGAGCGCGCAGCCGGAAAGCTCGCAGCCTTGGGCAATACCGGCGATGACGGCGGCGGCGGTGTCTTGCGCGAGTTTGCCGCAGGCGAAATAGTCGAGGAAAAACAGGGGTTCGGCGCCTTGCACGAGGATGTCGTTGACGCTCATGGCAACGAGGTCTTGCCCGATGGTGTCGTGCATATTCCATTCAAAGGCCAGACGCAGTTTGGTGCCGACGCCGTCCGTGCCGGAAACCAGCACCGGCTGGCGATATTGGCCGAGGGCGAAGAGCGCGCCAAAGCCGCCGATTCCGGCCAGCACTTCCGGGCGCATGGTGCGTTTGGCGAAAGGTTTGATGCGTTCGACGAGGGCATCGCCTGCGTCGATATCGACTCCGGCGTCGCGGTAGGTAAGGGGGGTGCTCAAAACGGTCTCCGGACAGGTGTGACAGAAGAGGGCGGAATCAGGTATCTTCCGCCCGCGAAAACCCTGCATTCTATCCGCGAACGCCGATGAGTACGACCACGCCCGAACAGCCCGCGCAACTGCCCGTCCCGCTGGACGTCGCCGCCGAAAGCGCCGCACCGCACTGGCGCGGCCTGCGTCGCGCGCAAGTGTTGGGCTGGCTGGCGGTGGGCGCGGCGGTGCTGGTGTTGTTCTGGCTGCTTGCGCCGATGCTGATGCCGTTTGTGGTGGCGGCGGTGCTGGCCTATGTGTGCGACCCGCTGGTGCGCCGCCTGCAAGCGCACCGCGTGCCGCGCGCACTGGCGGCGCTGCTGGTGGTGCTTGGGCTGGGCGCGGTCTTGCTGCTGGCCGTGGCGGTGCTGGTGCCGATGTTTTACCGCGAGGCGCTGGCGCTGGTGGGGCGCTTGCCCGACTGGCTGGAACTCATCAACAGCCGCCTGATTCCGTGGCTGGCCAGTTGGCTGGGCACGCCGGCGGATTTTCAGCTTGACCTGGATTTTCTGCGCGGCGCGCTGGCGCGGTACCGCGAAAGCCTCGCCGGACTGGCAAGCGTGCTCTGGGCAGGCGCGCAGCAAGGCGGCACGGCGCTGGTCGGCTTTTTGGGCGCGCTGGCGCTGATTCCGGTGGTGATGTTCTACGTGCTGCTGCAATGGCCGCACCTGCTGGCGGGCGTGCAAGAGCTGGTGCCGCGTCCGGCGCTGGCGCGCACGCAACGTCTGGCGCGGGAAATTGATTCGGTGCTCTCGGAATTTCTGCGTGGCCAGCTTTCCGTAATGTGTCTGCTCGCGCTCTGGTACAGCCTCGGCCTGTGGCTGGCGGGCGTGCAATTTGCGTTGCCGGTAGGGTTGCTCACGGGCTTGCTGAGTTTCATCCCGTTCGTCGGCTTTGGCGGCGGCTTGCTGCTGGCGCTAATGGCCGCGCTGATGCAGGGCGAAGGCGTCTCGCCGCTCATTGGCGTGGGCGTGGTCTATGGCTTGGGGCAGGTGCTGGAAAGCTATGTGCTCACGCCCTGGCTGGTGGGCGAGCGCGTGGGGCTGCACCCGCTGGCGGTGATTTTCGCGCTGATGGCCTTTGGCGAACTGTTTGGCTTCGTCGGCATGTTGGTGGCGCTGCCGGTGAGCGCCGCGCTGCTTGTCGGCTTGCGCGAACTGCGCGCCGAATGGCTGACCAGTGCCGTCTATCGCGGCAACGCCGCGCAGGATTGAACCGCCCATGCGCCAGCTCACCCTCGACATCACGCCGCACAGCGAACCGACCTTCGACAATTTCATCGCCGGTGCCAACGAAGAAGCACTGGCCACGCTGCGCGCACACGTCGCCCGCGCCCCCGCGCTGGCCGTGCACGGCTGTTACTTGTGGGGAGAAGCCGCCTGCGGGCGCACGCATTTGCTCACCGCCGCCGTGCATGAAGCGCAGCGCAACGGGCGCGGCGGCCTCTATCTTGCCGCGCAGCAAATCGGCGACGCGCCGCTGCCGGATGCGCCGGGTCTGCTCGCAGTCGATGACATTCATTTGCTGGACGATGCCGCCCAGGTCACGCTTTTCGACGCCTACAACCGCGCCCGCGAACACGGCCAGCGCCTGCTGCTGGCGGGGGATGCGCCGCCGGTCAAACTGGCGCTGCGCGAAGAACTGCGCACGCGCGTCGGGCAATGTCTGGTCTTTGCGCTGCACCCGCTGCGCAATGAAGACCGCGTGCGCCTGCTCGCGCACCTGGCGCGCGAGCGCGGCTTTACGCTGGAAGAGGCACACCTTCGCGCCATCCTGACCCACTCCGCCCGCGACCTGCCCAGCCTGATCGCCTTCCTGGACGCCCTCGACGAAGCCAGCCTGATGCAAGGCAGGGCAGTAACGCTGCCCCTGATTCACCGCCTGCTGGCCGCAGCGGACGAATCCCGCTGCTGAGCGGTGCTTCGACAGGGTTCAGCAGGCTCCCTCTTGGAGGGAGCTGGCGGCGAAGCCGACTGAGGGAGGGCGTGCGCGGGGCTGCGGTGATGCAACAACCGGCGCGGACGCAGGAAAGCGAACCGCCGCTTGCGTGTCTTGGCAAGCATTTGCGCGCATCGCATAATGCGCATTACGTATTGCGGGAACAGGGAGAACGCCATGCAACGGAGACTGACGATTACGCTGGATGAAGCTGTCTATGACGGTCTGCATCAACTGGTCGGGCGCGGGAAAATCGCCAAATTTATTGAAGACCAGATTCGCCCGCTGGTAACCAACACGGCGCTGGAAGACGGCTACCGGGCGATGGCGGAGGACAAGGAACGCGAAGCCGAAGCGCAGGAATGGTGCAATGCGCTCATCGCAGACGTGGAGCGCGCAGGAGAAGAACCGGATGCTGCGCGGTGAAGTATGGTGGGTGGAGTTTGACCCTGCCGTGGGCAGCGAAATCCGCAAGACACGTCCGGCAATCATTGTGAGTAACGATGCGGCAAACCGCCACATTTCCCGTGTTGTTGTCGTGCCCGTTACCAGCAATACCGGGCGCGTTTATCCCGGCGAGGCGGTTGTGACAATCGGCGGGCAGAAAAGCAAGGCGATGGCCGATCAGATTATGTCCGCCGACAAGTCCCGGCTGAAAGAACGTCTGGGCACGCTTTCCAGAACCGACCTGCGCGCCGTGGAAAAAGCCATCAAGGTGCATCTGGCCTTGCCGCTTTGAGGATTTCACCGCCCTGCGGCGCATCGTTGGCGTTCCGTGCGGGTTTGGTCATGCCGCAACCGTCGGTTTTTTTGTGCGTGCGGCGTTTCCGTGCGCGCGATGCGGTAGGGGTTTGATTCATCAAACCCGAAACGGTTGTGGGTGTGCAGACGCATATAACAGCAGCGCCGCCAGCGGGCACGGCCAAGAAAAGAGCCGCCGCGTGCTGCGGGGCGCTTTTTGTTTGGGCGGGTGCGGTTACTTTTTGCCCGCAATCAGCGCGATGACCAGCAACACGCACGCCACGGCGGACAACAAGAGAAAGCCGCTCAGAAAGAGGGAAAACAGGAATTTTGAAAAAAACCGCAAGTCGCCGCCGTTATGTGCCGCCCAGAGCGGGCTTCCGATCAAGCAGATAATCAGCGTCCACAAAGGTATCGCCAACAAGGGATTGGCCTGTTTTTGAGGCGCGCTTTTCTTCACAGGTTTCTTCATCATGACACCCTCTCACCTTGAAACCGCAATCCGCATCAACATGGACACCCGCGAGCAAGATAGGGTGGGCAACAAAGTTGCCCACTCTACGCTCGCTTGCCAAGTATGCCGTCGAAGGTTCCGATGACTACAAAATAGAGCATCACGAATTGCAAGAACTTTGTTTGTCATAATCCACGCAGGAGACCGAAGACTACACAAAAGAGCACCATGAATCCGAACAAGCCAAAAATTGCCATAATGCCATTAGACAACCAGAGCGGATTTACGATCAGTATTAGCAATACGACCGCGCCGATGATATACAGCCATGCGCCCTTTACATGTTCCCGTTTTTTCTGAGTTTTCATGATGATTTCCTACCTTGAAGCTGCTATCCGCATCTACATTGACACCCGCGACGGCGTGGGCGGCGTTACTTGCCGAGTATGCTGGCGATAATGGCGACAATTGACACGATGGCAGACACGAAGACCGCGAACAGTACGGCGGCCAAAATCGCGGATTCGACCGGGTTTAAGCCTGGTCCCGGATTCGCAAATTCTGCCGCGATGATTGCAAGCAGAATCAGCCATCCTGTTGCGCCGACAATAGGGCTGACGCTCTGGGTTTTTTCCTCGTGATTCTTTGAGGTTTTCATCATGGCATCCCCCCTTGAAGCTGTTATTCGCATCAACATCAAAACCACCGAGGCCATCAACAGCCAAAATTTTGAACATGCTGTAATTATCCTGCACAACAGGCTCAAAAACTGACCCTGCATGGTGCATCCACAAGAGAAATTTTTTGCCCCGTGACGATTGCGGGCGCACCGACGCCCATAACAGGCCGCGCTGGATGCGACGCGGGCGCGTGAGCCAGTCTCAACAGGGGAAACGTCGTGGAACGGAGGCGAAAGAGCCGAAGCGCAGCTTTGTCCGCCGGAGCCGGAAGCCGCCCTCAAAGGGCGGCAACGTGGGCAACAAGTTGCCCACCTACGCTTGCTTTGCCTTCCCGCCTTCGTCCTTTGGGCGACCATGCGGCGCGCGATGACGACCCCCGCGTCTTCGCTGCCCCCCGCGCCAAGCCGTTCGCGCCGCCGTGCCCGCAAAGAGAAGTTTTGCAAAGACTTCGGGCGGAACTTCATGCTTGC
>JAFSWK010000167.1 GCA_017444505.1 Rhodocyclaceae bacterium
AAGGATTTTGGCCCGCGCTTCATCGAACTGGCGCGCAGCGTCTACAAGCAAAACGACCGGCGCGCGCTGGTGAAAAAGAAAATCAACACCTATTGCGGCTCGACCATCGTCGAAGAAAAATCCTATACCCAAACTTCCTGAGCGAGAGGAACCACACAATGATGGCGCGAAGCTGGTCTGTTTACGGATGGATTGTGCTGTTTTGCATGGCGCTTGTCGTGAGCGCCTGCGGCAAAAAAGAGGAAGACCCGCTGGAAGCGCTCAACGCGCAGGTCGACCTCTTGCTGGAAGCCTTGCAGGCGCAGCACTCCAGCAAGGCGCTTGCCGTGCTGCACCCGGAATTCAAGGCGCAGGAACGTTTGGGGCAAGACTGGGCGCGGCAGACGATGACCGCGATGTTTCTGCGTTACAGCAACATCGGTGTGCGCGCCATGCAGCGCGAAGCGCGCATGTTCCCGGGCGCGCGCGAAGCCGCCGAAGTCAAGGCGCGGATACTGCTGACCGGAGCCGAAGGCGTGCTGCCGAGCGACGGCAACTACGTGGAAGTTGATAGCGAATGGCGTCAGGATGGCGGCGAGTGGAAACTCTTTCGCCTGCGCTGGAAATGAGGGGTGCGAAGTAGCCGTTGCGCGCAGAATCAAAAATATTTCTGCTATAGAATAAAAAAATATTATTGCAGCGGAGCGGGCAGTGGCGGATCGCAGATTGCAGGTATTCAGCGCGGTGGCGAAGTTGGGTTCGTTCACGCGCGCCGCACAGCATTTGTACATGACCCAGCCGGCGGTGACCTTTCAGGTCAAGCAACTGGAAGAGCATTTCAACACCCGCCTGCTGGAACGCGGCCACAATGGCGTGACGCTGACCGAAGCCGGAGAAGTGGTGCGGGAATACGCCGAGCAGATTCTGGCTTTGTCGCAAGAGCTGGAAGCGCGCATGGCGGAACTTTCCGCCACGCCGGGCGGCACGCTGGCGCTGGGAGTGAGTGCGACGGTGGCCGCAGGCTGGTTGCCGTGGCTGCTGGAAGGGTTTTGCGCGCGCCACGCGCAGGTGATGCCGCGCGTGGCGGTGGGCGCTGCGCAGGCGATGGCGCTGCGCGTAGCCAACCGGGAAATTGACCTCGGCTTGATGGAAATCGCCCCCGCCAGCGGTGCCTTGGCGTGCGAACAGCTGGCGGAGGATGAACTCTATGCGGTGCTGCCGCAGTCACATCCGCTGGCGGCGGCAACGGCGCTGACGGCGGCAGAGTTGCAGCCCTTGCCGTGGATTGCATACGACGAGGGCTGCGCGCTGCGCGCATTGTGCGAAGAGTTTTTCGCCCGCGCGGGCATGGATGCCGCTTCGCTGAACGTGCGCACCCAACTGGGCAGTCCGGAGGCCGCGCTGCATCTGGTCGCCTGCGGGCAAGGTTTTACCATTGCCCCGGGCGCGGCGCTGGCGCGCTTTGGCGCAGGCGGCAAGCTGGCCTGGGTGGCGCTGGCGCCGAAACTGGTCGCGCCGCTGTATCTGATTTTGCCCAAAGACAAATATCGCATTCGGCAGGTGGCGGCCTTTATCGAACATGTGCGCCAGAATGTGCCCGCCATCGGGCAGGAAAACGCCCGCCTGTTGCGTGGCGCAATGATGCAAGGAGAGTGAGCATGGCAGGCAAGACGAAAACGGTGTTTGTCTGCGGCGAATGCGGCGCGCAGGCGGTGCGCTGGCAGGGGCAATGTCCGCAGTGCAAGGCGTGGAACACGCTGGCCGAGCAGATGGTGACGCCCCCGCCCGCTTCTGGGGCGGGCGCGGCGCGCTTTGCGGCGCTGGCGGGCGAGGGCGGTCAGGTGTTGCAACTGGGGGGCGTGGATGCGCGCGAAGAAGCGCGCATCAGCACGCGCATGGAAGAATTCGACCGCGTGCTGGGCGGCGGCCTGGTTGCCGGTGGCGTGGTGCTGCTCGGCGGCGACCCGGGCGTGGGCAAATCCACGCTGCTGCTGCAAACGCTGGCGATGCTCGCCGCCGAAGTGCCGGTGCTCTACGTCAGCGGCGAAGAATCCGCCGCGCAGGTGGCGCTGCGCGCGCGCCGTCTGCAACTGGACGCAGGCGCGTTGCAAATGTTGCCGGAAATCAATCTGGAACGCATCCTCGCCCGCCTGCGCGAACACGCGCCGCAAGTGGTGGTGATTGATTCCATCCAGACGCTGTATTGCGAGGCGCTCAGTTCCGCGCCCGGCTCGGTGGGGCAGGTGCGCGAATGCGCCGCGCAATTGACGCGCTACGCCAAGCAAAGCGGCACGGCGATGATTCTGGTCGGCCACGTCACCAAAGACGGCACGCTGGCCGGCCCGCGCGTGCTCGAGCACATCGTCGACACCGTGCTCTATTTCGAGGGCGACACGCATTCGAGTTTCCGCCTCGTGCGCGCCTTCAAAAACCGCTTTGGTGCGGTCAATGAGCTGGGCGTGTTCGGCATGACCGAGCGCGGGCTGCGCGGTGTAAGCAACCCTTCGGCCATCTTTCTTTCGCAGCACCAGCAGGAAGTGGCGGGCAGTTGCGTGCTCATCACGCAAGAAGGCACGCGCCCGCTGCTGGTGGAAATTCAGGCGCTGGTCGATGAGGCGCACAGCCCGAACCCGCGCCGGTTGAGCGTCGGTCTGGAACAAAACCGGCTGGCGATGCTGCTGGCCGTGCTGCACCGGCACGCCGGTGTCGGCTGCTTTGACCAGGATGTGTTCGTCAACGCCGTGGGCGGCGTGAAGATTACCGAACCGGCGGCGGATTTGGCCGTGCTGCTGGCGATTGTCTCGTCGCTGCGCGGCAAGGTGCTGCCGCGCACGCTGGCGGTGTTTGGTGAAGTCGGGCTGGCGGGCGAAATCCGCCCCGCGCCGCGCGGACAGGAACGGCTGCGCGAAGCGGCCAAGCTGGGCTTTCGCTGGGCGCTGATTCCGCGCGCCAACGCGCCCAAACGCGCGCCCGAAGGGTTGAAAGTGAAAGCGGTGGAACGGCTGGAAGAGGCGATTGACTGGCTGCGCGCGCTGGAATAGCGGTGCGCGTTCAGGCAAAGAAATTCAGCGCGCCATCGAGCGGCGCAAAATCCAGCGTGGCATCGGCCACCGTGCGCAGCGCCGGTTTGGCGCGCCAGGCAATGCCCAGCCCCGAAGCGCGCAGCATGGGAATATCGTTGGCACCATCGCCCATGGCGATAATCTGGCGGCGGGCGCAGTGCAGCGTGCGCGTGGTAATCACCAACTGGGGCGCCTTGGCCTGCGCATCCATGATGGTGCCGGTGAGCCGCCCGGTGAGATGACCATCGACAACCTCAAAGGTGTTGCTGTGCGCCTCGTCAAAGCCCAGCCAGTGTTGCAGGTGTTCCGTAAACGGCGTAAAACCGCCGGAGACCAGCACGGTGTAAATGCCCGCCGCGCGCAGCCCGCCGAGCAGTTTTTCCGCGCCGGGCGACAAGCGCATCCGCTCGCGGATGACTGCCGTGACCGCCGAGACGGACAAACCCTGCAACAGCGCCACGCGCGCAGTGAGCGATTGCGCAAAATTCAGCTCACCCTGCATGGCGCGTTCGGTAATGGCGGCCACTTCGGCCTTGACGCCGTGATAGTCGGCCAGTTCATCAATGCACTCAATGGTAATCAGCGTCGAATCCATGTCGCAGATGAAGGCGCGAAAGTTTTTCAGGTGCAGGCGGGTGTCATCGCGCCAGAACACATCCAGTTGCGCACTGCGGGCGTATTGCGCGATGGCAGCAGCGGCATCGGGGGTTTTGCGCGCACGCGGCAGGTGAAAGCTGGTGGCGCTGATGGGGCGCACGCTGCTGGCGTGCGAGATTGCAGCAAGATGGGTGAGAACATCGGGCGAGGGCGGTTTGTCGCCCTGTACGATGAGGGTGGTGGAACTGGTCATGATTTTTCAGGGCGTTCGCGTTTGGGCAAAACGTTGCGCAGCTCCTGAGCTGCCGCAAGAATGGCCGCTTCGGTGGTCTCCCAGTCGATGCAGGCATCGGTGACGGAGCAGCCGTAGCGCAGTTGTGAGAGGTTTTCCGGAATGGGCTGGTTGCCGCCTTCAATGAAACTTTCCAGCATGGCACCGACGATGGAACGGTTGCCGTTGCAGATTTGACTGACAATGTCTTTCAACACCAGCGGCTGTACTTCCGGGCGTTTCCAGGAATTGCCGTGCGAACAGTCAATCACCAGATTGGGCGCGAGCTTGGCACGCTGTAGCGCCTGCTCGGCCAGCGAGACGGACACCGTATCGTAATTGGGACGACCGCCGCCGCCACGCAACACCACATGGCCGTAACGATTGCCGCGCGTGCGCAGGATGGCCGACTGCCCCGCCGCGTTGATGCCCAGAAAACTGTGCGGATGCGAGGCTGAGACGATGGCATTGATGGCCACATCCAGGTCGCCGTCGGTAGCGTTCTTGAAGCCTACCGGCGTCGACAGCCCGGAGGACATTTCGCGGTGCGTTTGCGACTCTGCCGTGCGCGCACCGATGGCCGACCAGGTAATCAGGTCGCCATAGTATTGCGGCGCGATGGGATCCAGCGCCTCGGTGCCCGCAGGCAAGCCCAGCTCATTGACTTCCAGCAGAAAGCGGCGCGCGCGCGCCATGCCTTCGTCGATGCAGAACGAATCGTTCATGTGCGGGTCGTTGATAAACCCCTTCCAGCCCGTGGACGTGCGCGGTTTTTCAAAATAGACCCGCATCACCAGCAGCAGCGTGTCGCTGACTTTGTCGGCCAGCGCTTTCAGGCGGCGGGCATAATCCAGCCCTGCCAGCGGGTCGTGAATGGAACAGGGGCCGACGATGACGAACAGGCGCGCATCGCGCCGGTCGAGGATTTCCTGCACCGCCCGGCGGCCTTGCAGCACGGTTTGTTCCGCCTGCGCCGAGAGGGGGATGGCAGCCTTGATTTCCTCTGGCGAGGGCATCGGGTCAGTGGCGAGAATGTTCAGGTCTTCGGTAAGCTGGCTCATAATCTGGGAATCATCCGGAAAACCTGCAATTATAAGCGCTCGCGCCGCGTTGCAGCGGCAGTTACACTTGCAAAACCAGAACAACGAGAGGCCAGGACATGAACGAAGAAAACGAAGAAGAAACCCGCCTGCGCGCACTTTTTGCCCGCTATCCGGGGCAGGTGCTGCCCACGCCCGAGTGTTCGGACAACGACGGCGGCGGCACGCCCGCCGCCGTGCTCGTGCCGCTGGTGCGCCGCGAAAGCGGTTTGCAGGTGTTGTTGACCCAACGCTCGGACGCGCTGGAACACCACGCCGGGCAAATCAGCTTCCCCGGCGGGCGCGTGGAGCCCGAAGACGCCAGCGCCGTGGTCACCGCCCTGCGCGAAGCCCGCGAAGAAACCGGCCTTGCGCCCGAAGCTGTCGAAATTCTTGGCGAACTGCCGCAATACCGCACGACTACGGGTTTTTCCATCAGCCCGCAGGTCGGCATCGTCACCCCGCCTTTTACGCTACGCCTGCAAGCCAGCGAAGTGGTGGAAGCCTTTGAACTGCCCTTCGCCTGCTTCAACGACCCCGCCCGCTATCAGCGCATCAGCGTATTTGTCCCTTCGCTGAACGCAAACCGCGACTATTTTGAAATCACCGGCCGGGGGCGCACCATCTGGGGTGCGACCGCCGGCATCCTCTGGCGGCTGGCCGGAGCCTTGCGGGCAGTAGAGTAAGGTTTCGGCCAGAGTGGCAAAAACAAAGTTTGCCCAATATCAAACAAGCGCCAGAAAGGCTTTCGGGCGGCAGACATCATGGTTTGACGGCGCACCAGGGCGGTAGAATCAAACTGCTGCATGTCATCAAAAAAACAAATTTCATGGAGGAAGAAGAAAATGAAAGCCATGGTGTATTACGGCAAAGGCGACATTCGTTTTGAAGAACGTCCCAAGCCTGTCATCCTTGAACCGACAGACGCGATTATTCGCCTGACCAAAGTCACGATTTGCGGCACCGATCTGGGCATCTGGCACGGCAAGAATCCGGAAATCGAGCGCGTCGCGAAAGAAAAAACCGGCAGCTTCAACGGGCGCATTCTCGGTCACGAAGGCGTTGGCGTGGTGGAAGAAGTCGGCCTTGCGGTGCGGCGCTGGAAAAAGGGTGACAAAGTCATCATTTCCTGCGTAAGCCGTTGCGGCAAATGCGAAAACTGCCAAAAACAACTGTACGCACACTGTCAGGACAAAGACGGCAGCTGGATTATGGGCTACATGATTGACGGCACACATGCCGAATATGTGCGCACGCCGTTTGCGGACAATTCCTTGTACCCCTTGCCCGACGATCTGGATACCGACATTGCGGTGCTGCTTTCCGATGCCTTGCCGACGGCGCACGAAATCGGCGTGCAGTATGGCGGTGTCAGGCCGGGGCAGACGATTGCGATTGTCGGCGCCGGCCCCGTCGGCATGGGCGCCTTGCTGACCGCCCAGCTCTATACGCCTGCGGAAATCATCGTCATCGACCTGGACGACAACCGTCTGGCGATGGCAAAAGAACTGGGTGCCAGCAAAATCATCAATTCCGGCAGAGAAGATGCGGTGGCCGAAGTGATGAAATTCACGGACGGGCGCGGTGTCAGTTGTGCCATGGAATGCGTGGGCTATCCGGCCACCTGGGATATTTGCCAGAGGATTATCAAGGAAGGCGGCCACCTGGCGAATCTCGGCGTGCATGGTCAATCGGTGAATTTTGAAATCGAAAAACTGTGGATTAAAAACCTCACCATCACCACCGGTCTGGTCAATACCAACACCACCGGCATGTTGCTCAAAGCCTGCTGCGCACACAAACTGCAACCCGGCAAACTAGCGACCCATCACTTCAAGTTTTCTGAAATGGAAGAAGCCTACAAGGTGTTCAAAAATGCAGCAGAGCACAAAGCGATGAAAGTGATCATTGAATACTGACGGCATTTTCCCCGGCAATAAAAAGGCGGCTCGCAAGCCGCCTTTTTCTTTTGCTTCCGCCTGCATTTTCCACTGCCGCCGGCCTACCGAAACGAGATGGTGTAATACACATCCGCCGAGTTGTTTTCGCCGCCCCGGATGACCAGGGAGAGGTTGCGGCTGATTTGGTAGGTGAGTTTGGCGAGTGTTTGGGCGTCGGTGAGGCTTTGTTCGAAGGAGAGGGTGAGGCGGTCGGTGAGGCGTTTGCCGAGGGTGAGGTTTTGCGAGGCGTTGCCTTGCTGGGTGACTTCCGAGCCGTCGGCTACTACGCTGCTGGTTTTGGCGCGCTTGGCCGAGCCGAGTTCGCCGGCACCCAGGCCAATGTCCAGACCGAGGGAGTCGTGCAGTTTGCCGGCTACGCCGCCGTCATCGTCGCCGCTGCTGAATAGCGCGCGGGCGGCGGTGGCGAGCAGGGCGAGGTCGCCGGGGCCGCCGTTGGAGGCGCGTCCGAGGACAATCCAGGCGAGCTTGTCGATTTCGGCCACTTCGGGGTGCGAGACGAGTTTGATGACCGGACGGCGGGCGGAGCCGAGCACTTCCACGCCAGCTTCCACGTCCAGCCCTTTGCGCAGCGCCAGCAGGTTCAGGCCGGGGTTGTCCAGCGGCCCCTGAAAGTTGATGATGCCGCGCTCGATGGTGAGGTCTTGCCCGTAGCCCCGGAAGATGCCGTCGCGGGTGGAGACGGTGCCGATGGCCGAGAGCGGGTGCTGGTCGCGCTGGCGCAGGTCAAGCGCGCCGGTGAGACGGGTGCGCAGCCCCATGGCGGAAAGATGCAGGTTGCGACCGAGGTTGATGTGAATGTCCGCCTGAATGCCGCTGGGTTTGCGGCCAGCGTTTTCGGCGGCGCGGGCGGCTTCTTCAGCGGCGCGTTGCTGCTCTACGGTGACGACATCGCTGCCGAGGCTGGGGGCGGGTACGTCGGCCATTTCGATGTAGCCGCTGTCGACCTTGAAATCCGCTTTCAGCGTGGTGAGCGTGGCATCCTGGCGGGCGTTGCCTTTGCCGGAGAGCAGCAGCCAGCGGTCTGCGCGCTGGAGTACGGGCAGGCGGTCGGCGGCGAAGGTGAAATTGCCGCTGGCGTCACTGAGCGTGATGTTGCCGCTGGCGGTGAGCGTGCCGGGCGTTTGCGTGAAACGCTCGACCGGCACCTGTTTGCCGTTGGGTCGCACCTTGTTGGGCGAGACGAAGGCCAGACGGGTGAGGGTCAGACGGTCGCGGTCAAAGCTGGCTTGCAAGGTGCCGCCGCTCAAATCCAGCCCTTGTTCGGGCATGGCGACGGCCAGTTCCTTGCCGTCGATTTTGCCGGTGACTTGCGGCGCGGCCAGCGTGCCGGCGATTTTTACGTCGGCGCGCACGGCACCGGCGGTGCGCACGAGCTGGTCGGGCACCAGATGGCTGGCCCAGGAAAGGTCGGGCGCGTCCAGCGTGACTTGTCCGTCCAGACGGGCGGTGGGCGCGAGCGTCCAGCCGCCTTCTTCGGTGCGCGAAAGCGCGCTGGCAAGGTCGGCGTCGAGTTTGCCGAAGGTGCTGCCTTGCAGGTCGAGCGCCAGTTTCAGGTGATTTTTTTCGGCGTTCAGACGCGCGTCCAGCGTTTTGATGCCTAGCGCGAAGGGGCGCTCTCCGGGCAGGCGCAAGTCGCCTTTTTCGCGCACGATGTGCGCCGTGCCCGAAAGGGTGTCGGCCAGCGCAATGTCCCACTGGCCGCCGAGGACGAGCGGGTCGGGGCTGGCGGGCAGTTTGGCGTCCGGGCTGAGGGCGGCAAGATCTAGGGCGAAATTGCGCAGTTCGCCTTGCGCGTGCAGTTTTCCGGCGTTCCAGGCGGTGCGGCGCAGGTGCAGTTCGCCTTGTGTGCCGAGGGTGAGGCGGGCTTCGCCGAGTTCGACGGTTTGCGGGTTGAGGGTGAGCGCGGCGGGCGCTTGCAGGCGGGCGGCGAAGCGCCCCGTGGTTTGCAGGCGCTGGATTTTGCCCGCCCAGTGGTCAAAATCCTGCCCGCTCAGGCCGCCGTTGAGTTCGATGTCTGCGCGGTCGCGGTCGTTTTGCGACAGGCGCGCGACGAGGGTGTGGGCGCTGCGCTCGCCGCGTAGCTGGATTTCGGCGTGACGCAGCAGGCTGCGTTTTTCCGGTTCGGCATCCGGTTGCGTAAGACCGGCCAGCCCCACGTCCAGATGCAGCGGCGCGGGTTTGCCCGCCTCTGCCCAGTCGATATGACCTTTGACGAAGGCGCTGGCCAGTTGCAGACCGCCGGGCAGGTGCAAGTCGCCTGCGTCCAGATCGACGCGGGCGGCGGGATTGCGGGCGGTGCCGGAGAGGTCGGTGGCGAGTTTCAACCGTCCGGCCAGCCCTTGTTGCAGCAGGTCAAAATCGGCCAGTTTGGGGGCGTCCAGGGTGATTTTCAGATGGTCGCCTGCACGCCCCCAGCGCCCTGCGGCGTGGAGTTTGCCGCTGCCCAGCGCGAGCTGGATGACGCTTTCGTCCAGCGCCTCGCCGTGGAGCCTTACCTTGCCTTCGCCGCTGAGTGCGCGGCCTGCAAAGGTGCTGGGCTGAAAACGGAAATCGGCGGCGAGCACGGGCGCGTCCGCCAGTGTGCCTTGCGCCTGAAAATCCAGATTGAGGTCGGCTTTGGGGGCGCTGGCGACAAACTCGGCAGGGTTGACGGCTTTCAGCGCGCCTTGCGCGGCAAAACGGGCGTCGGCGGCGTGGTATTCGCCGTCCAGATGCAGCTGCGCGCGCCCCGTGGCGAGTTGCACGCGGGCGTTCTGGCGCGCGGGCGTGCCGTGCGCTTCGATGCGACCGGCAAGCGTGGCGGCGGGCAGAGTGGCATCGAGCGCGGACGGGTGCAGGTTTGCCAGCGTGATGTCGGCTTGCATCAGACCGGCGCTGTGGGCATCCGCCTGCCAGCCGAGGCTGCCGGTGACCGTGCCTTCGCCGCGCAGCAGAATGCGCAAGTCATCCAGCCGGACAGCTTTGGCGGCGAGCGCCAGCGCGGTAGACAGCGATTCCAGCGGCAGCAGTTGTTTGTCCAGCGTGCCTGCGGCGGCGTTTTTTAGCGCCAGCGTGCCGTGCAACTGCCACGGCTGGTCGGCGGTGTTCGCTTGGCGCAGTTGCAGTTCGGCATCCAGACGCGCGGCGGGGGCGGCGGCGGCAAAATGCGCGGGGTCAATTTCCTGCGCCTGCACCTGCGCCTGCACAAGCGGCATGGGCAGCAGGGCGTTGAGCGTGGCGTTCGCCTGCACGCGGGCGGTCTCGTCGACCGTGGCGACCAGTTGCAGGGGCAGGGCGTCCAGCGCGCCTTCGGCGTCCAGCCGCGCGGCGAGCGCGTGGGTTTTGCCTTCCGTCGCGCCGGGCAGGGCGCCGGTGAGCGTGGCGTGCGCCGTGGCGGTGTAGGGCTGGGCGGCGGTGTTGGCGGCGGCGGCCAGCGTCAGTTCGCCGTCGATGGGGACGATGGCCGCGCGCAGCTCGTCAATCTGGTGCGCCTGGCCGTCGCTGTGCAAGGCGGCGGAAAAATCGCGCACCAG
>JAFSWK010000168.1 GCA_017444505.1 Rhodocyclaceae bacterium
ATGCAAACCCTGGGGCTGAACAACGGGCACTGGCTGCGCCGCTGGCAGCGCATCAGCATGGTGGCCGCCAGCATTATCTGCGGCGCATTTGCGCTGATTACCATCATCTTTTTCGTCCGTGGCGCGGGCTGGTAACCGGGAGGGGAGAAAAACATGGCACTCGATTCAAAAATCCCCGCAGGCCCGCTGGCGGAAAAATGGACGTACTACAAGGCGCACCAGAAACTGGTGAACCCCGCCAACAAGCGGCGCCTTGACATCATCATCATTGGCACCGGGCTGGCGGGTGCGTCTGCTGCTGCCACGCTGGGCGAACTGGGCTTCAACGTCCTCAATTTCTGCATTCAGGATTCGCCGCGACGCGCACACTCCATTGCCGCGCAGGGCGGCATCAATGCCGCGAAAAACTATCAGAATGATGGCGACTCGGTCTACCGCCTGTTTTACGACACCATCAAAGGCGGCGATTACCGCTCGCGCGAAGCCAATGTGCATCGCCTTGCGGAAGTGTCCGTCAATATCATTGACCAGTGCGTCGCGCAGGGCGTGCCCTTTGCGCGCGAATATGGCGGCTCGCTTGCCAACCGCTCGTTTGGCGGCGCGCAGGTGTCGCGCACCTTCTATGCGCGCGGGCAAACCGGCCAGCAATTGCTGCTGGGCGCGTATTCAGCACTCAGCCGGCAGATTGGCGCTGGCTCGGTGAAAATGTATACGCGCTATGAAATGCTGGATTTGGTCATCATTGACGGGCGCGCGCGCGGCATTATTGCGCGCAACCTTGTCACCGGCACCATAGAGCGTTTTTCCGCGCACGCTGTTGTCATTGCCTCCGGCGGTTATGGCAACACCTTTTTCCTGTCCACGAATGCGATGGCGAGCAACGGCTCGGCAGCCATGCAGTGCTACCGCCGTGGCGCGCATTTTGCCAATCCGTGCATGACGCAGATTCACCCCACCTGCATTCCGGTGCATGGTGAATCGCAGTCCAAACTCACGCTGATGAGCGAATCGCTACGCAACGACGGGCGCATCTGGGTGCCCAAAAAACAGGAAGACGTGCAGGCGCTGCGCGAAGGCCGTTTGCGCCCGAACGACATCAAGGAAGAAGACCGCGACTATTATCTGGAGCGCCGCTACCCCGCGTTTGGCAATCTCGTGCCGCGCGACGTGGCATCGCGCGCCGCCAAGGAACGCTGCGACGCTGGCTTTGGCGTGAACAACACCGGGCTGGCGGTCTATCTGGATTTTGCCGACGCCATCAAGCGCATGGGGCGCGACGTGGTGGCGCAGAAATACGGCAACCTGTTCCAGATGTACGAAAAAATCGCCGATGAAAACCCGTATGAAACGCCCATGATGATTTTCCCGGCGATTCATTACATCATGGGCGGCATCTGGGTGGATTATGAGCTGATGACCTCCATTCCGGGGCTGTTTGCCATTGGCGAATGCAACTTCTCTGACCACGGCGCCAACCGCCTTGGCGCTTCGGCGCTGATGCAGGGGCTGGCGGACGGCTATTTTGTGCTGCCGTATACCATTCAAAACTACCTTGCCGACCAGATTCAGGTGCCGCGCTTTGACACCAAGGCGCCCGAATTTGAAGCGGTTGAGCAGGAAGTGCGCGACCGCATCAGGCGCCTGGTGGACGTGCAGGGCACGCGCTCTGCCGACAGCCTGCACAAGGAACTCGGCCACATCATGTGGGAGCGCATCGGCATGGAGCGCACCAAAGAGGGGCTGCAGCAGGCCATCGGCGAACTCAAGGAACTGAAAAAGACCTTCTGGAGCGATATTCGCATCACTGGCTACGCGCACGACCTCAACCCCGAGCTGGAAAAGGCGCTGCGCCTGCAGGACTTTATTGATATTGGCCTGCTGGTAGCCCACGATGCCTTGAGCCGCGAAGAATCGTGCGGTGCGCATTTCCGCGCCGAATACCAGACCGAAGACGGCGAAGCCAAACGCAACGACCAGGACTACATGTACGTGGCGTGCTGGAAATACCAGGGCGAAGAGGCCGACCCGCTGCTGGAAAAAGAGCCGCTCAACTATGAGTTTGTGAAACCGCAAACGCGCAACTACAAGAGCTGAAACACGCGGAGAACATTATGGACAAGGACATCAACATCACCCTGCGCGTGTGGCGCCAACGCGGCCCCAAGGAAAAGGGGCATTTTGAAACCTATCAATTGAAAAACATCTCGCAAAGCAGCTCCTTTCTGGAAATGCTCGACGTGCTCAACGAGCAGCTTGTGGCCGAAGGCAAAGAGCCGGTGTTTTTTGACCACGACTGCCGCGAAGGAATCTGCGGCATGTGTTCGCTGTATATCAACGGCCACCCGCACGGCCCGGACGAGGGCGTGACCACCTGCCAGCTCCACATGCGCCGCTTCAACGATGGCGACACCATTACCGTGGAGCCGTGGCGCGCGGGCGGTTTTCCCGTCATCCGTGATTTGGCCGTGGACCGCAGCGCCTTTGACAAAATCATGCAGGCGGGCGGTTTTGTGTCCGTGAACACCGGCGGCGCGCCAGAC
>JAFSWK010000169.1 GCA_017444505.1 Rhodocyclaceae bacterium
AAAAGGGTAAGATGATTTCCGTTATAGGGGAGAACGGTGCGGGCAAGTCAACCTTGCTGAACATCATTGGCCGCCTGTTAAATGCGGATGGTGGTGAAGTTGTTCTGGATGAAACTCCGCTAAGTATTCTGAAAAGCGAAGAAGTTGCCAAAAAACTGGCTATCCTGAAACAAAATAACCATGTTGGATTAAAAATCACAGTGGCGGATTTGGTTGCATTCGGTCGATTCCCTTACTCGCACGGCAGATTGAATAAAGAAGACGTGCGCTTGATTGATGAGGCGATAGACTATCTGGATTTAAATGGCCTGCGCGAAAATTATATTGATGAACTGTCTGGCGGGCAGAAACAGCGGGCGTTCATCGCGATGATATTGGCGCAGGATACTGATTATGTTTTGCTGGATGAGCCGCTGAACAACCTGGACATGAAACACTCTCTACAAATCATGAATATTTTGCACCGGTTGTGTGTTGAAAAAGGTAAAACCATTGTCACGGTGATTCATGACATTAATTTTGCGTCAGTGTACTCTGATGAAATATTTGCCTTGAATAATGGACGATTGATTTTTTCGGGTAGCCCGGAAAAATTGATGAACAGCAGCACGCTGTCGCAGATTTTTGACTTTCACATACCTGTTTATGATATTGAGCGACATAAATTGGGTTTGTATTTTGTCGCACATAAATAACACAAGGGAGGTGGCTATCGCATACACACACTTTGGGTCTGTTGTTTTTCATCTTTTCATTCAAAAGGAGTTCGCCATGAACAAATTGCTTTCGGCCTTGTTGCTGTCTTTGTCCTTCACTGCGGCAGTTGCCGCCCCTGTGACGCTGGAAAGCCCGGTGGGCAAAGTCACTGTGGAGGATGACGTGGATAAGGTTGCGGTGCTGGATTTTGCCGCTCTGGATACGCTCAACACACTGGAAGGCGGCGACAAGGTGATCGGTTTGCCGTTGGCTGCGACGGTGCCTGCTCAATTGTCGTCGTTCAAGAATGACAAAATGATTGATTTCGGCAATGTCAAGGAAGTCAACCTGGAAAAGCTGGCGGCGGCCAAGCCGCAATTAGTGATTATTGGTGGTCGTTTGGCGCTACAGGGCAAGACTATCAGCGAGATTGCTCCAACTTATCAATTTTCATTGGATATGGAAAATTACTGGACGTCGTTCAGGCAGCAAACCATGAACATCGCCCAGTTGACAGGCAAAACACAACTGGCGGAGCAAAAACTTGCCGCTCTGGAAGAAAAAATTGCCGACATTAAAAAGAAATCAGAAGGCAAAAGCGCGCTGATTATCCTGGTGAATAATGGCAAGATGGCCGCTTTCGGTTCCCGGTCACGGTTTGGCATTATCCACGATAGCCTGGGTTTTGCTCCGATTGATCCGTCCATTAAAGTTGGCACGCACGGGCAGGGAATTTCGCATGAATTTATTGCCGAGAAAAATCCGGACTATTTGTTCGTAATTGATCGTGGCGCCGCTGTCAGCAATAAAACAGGGCAAGCCCAGCAAACCCTGGATAACGATATTGTCAAAAAAAGCAAAGCCTTCAAAAATGGCAATATCGTTTATCTGAACGCCCGCAACTGGTACCTGATGAATGGTGGCTTGAGCGCGATGGGGGAGATGATTGATGAAGTGGCGGCAGCGGTGAAATAAACTTTCAGGCTGTCTGCAACAGATTCTATGCTGTACGCCATCCGCACTGAAGGTTTGGCTTTGTCATGCGCTTCAGGTGGATCAATTGACAGGCGATTTTACACCCGGCCTTGCCGGGTGTCTTTTTGCCTGTTTTTTGGCTCGGCGGGGTGAGTGAGGCGGTAGAAAACGTAGAGCAGCACGACAGCGCCCAGTGCGAGGAAGGCGGCGCGGTTTTCCTGCCAAAGACGCGCAGCGGTGACGGGCGTGGGCGGCAGCTCTATGGTGCGCACGAGGGTGGCGCCGCGCGCCGGGGCGGTTTGTCGTGCTATGGGCGTAGTAGCACTTGGCGCGGGTGCGCTTTGGGGATGTGTGCGCAGTTTGGCGCGGGCTGCGGCATCGTCATATTGCGGCGGCAGCGCGCCGGGGATCGTGTAATCGGCGGTGACGAGCATTCCGTAGCGCGGCGTGAAGGCATAGGGCGGGCGACCGACGTAGAACTTGAAAGGAATGGATTCGTAGGTGAAGCCGCGGTCGCTCGCGCGCACTTGCTGGATGGCAAAGTGCAGGTGCGGTCCGGAAGAAAAGCCCGTGTTGCCGGCAAGCCCGATGACTTCGCCTTCGCGTACCTGCTGCCCGGGCGTGACGAGCACGCCGCCGGGCGCCAGATGCGCGTAGACCGCACGTGTGCCGTCGGCATGCTGGATGAGCACGACGTTGGCTTCGCCTTCCATTTCCTGCGTCATGCCGCCTTTGGTGTGGGCGAATTCGGTGTAGATCACCGTGCCGGCGCGTGCGGCGACGATGGGCGTGTCTTCCGGCATCGGAATGTCGACGGCGTACAGGCTGCCGGGTTCGGTGTGGGTGGAAACCGGACCGCCGGTCGATTGGCCGATGAGAAAGGTTAGCCCATCACGGAAAGGCAGGCGATAGCGCGCATTCGGCGAAGGATGGGCGCGAAAATCGCCCAGCCCCCAGTGGTAGTTCATGCGAAACGACATGTTTTTCGCCGGGTTGGCGGGGCGCACCGCGCCCAGCACGACGTTTGCGCGCCCGGGCGGCACGACGGTGACAATCGGGAACTGCCCGAGGCCGGAAACGTTTTCCGTGCGGTGCAGTGTGACGCGCACCGATACCGACGCGGCACCACGGTTGTGCGCCACCAGCCGGAAGCCGGTGGCGGTCTTTTCGGAAGTGACCTTGAAGTCGTAGCGGTCGGCCAGCCGCGCCTGTACGCCGTGCGGCCAGAGGCAGACGCACCGCGCGAGACCGAGCAGGAAACGAAGCAGGGCGGCGGTGTTCATGGTGCGCTTTTATCGTTTGCGCGCGCAGCTTCGTCAAGCTGGCGCAGTTGCCGCAGCTTTTCGGCGATGCGCATTTCCAGCCCGCGTTCGACGGGGCGATACCAGCCGGGTTCGGCCATGCCTTCGGGCAGGTAGGTTTCACCGGCGGCGTAGGCGTTGGGTTCGTCGTGGGCGTAGCGGTAGGCTTTGCCGTAGCCGAGTTCCTTCATCAGGCGGGTGGGGGCGTTGCGCAGGTGAATGGGCACTTCGCGGCTGCCGTCTTCGCGCACGAAGGCGCGCGCCTGGTTGTAGGCCATGTAACCGGCGTTGCTTTTCGGCGCGACGGCCATGTAGAGCACGGCTTGCGCCAGCGCCAGTTCGCCTTCCGGCGAGCCGAGGCGCTCAAAGGTGAGGGCGGCATCGTTGGCAAGCTGGGCGGCGCGCGGGTCGGCCAGTCCGATGTCTTCCCAGGCCATGCGGATGATGCGGCGGGCGAGATAGCGCGGGTCGGCGCCGCC
>JAFSWK010000170.1 GCA_017444505.1 Rhodocyclaceae bacterium
AGAAAATGGCAAACGCCAGCGCCTCGCGGGAAATTTCGCCGCTGCTGTCCCTTGTACTGCAAAGCGCGCCTTGTGCTTCTTCAATTTCCGACATTGCGGCCTGTTTCCTGTTTTGCTGTCATTTCGTGATGAAAAGCGCTGCCTTCCATTGCTGGAAGAGAAAGCCCGCCGCCATTGTAGCCCGCGAAGCGCGCACAAAAAAACGCGGGCGCTGCGTGGCGTCCGCGTTTTTTGTTGCCGTTGGGCGTTTTACGCTTTGCGCATCACGCGCTTGCGGCCTGCGGCCAGAGCCAGCAGGCCCGCGAGCGCCAGCCAGTCGGCTGCGCCGCCGCCGCCGTCTTTTTTGTCCGGGTCGGGCTGCGGTTGCGGGTCGGGTTGCGGCGAAACATGTTCTTTCGCGCGCCGCACGGCGGCTTCCGCGTTCAGGATGCCCGCGCCGCAAGTGGACGTCGTGCAATTGCACTCATACACGTTCGCGCCCGAGCATTCCCGCTTGGCCGGATTCTGCGGGAACGGACGCGCGGTCTCTTTCAGGATGGTTTTCACATCGTCTGCGCTCAGCGAAGGATTGGCTGAGAGCATCAGTGCGATGACACCAGCAACCTGCGGCGCAGAAAAGCTCGTGCCTTCCTTGTTTGAGACATAGCCGTTGGCACCCGGGGCGGTGGTGCCCAGGTTGGTCGTGGTGGTCAGCTCCTTGCACAGCGCCGCATCGCAACTGCCTCCCGGCGCGCTAATCATCACTTCCGGGCCAAAGCTGCTGTAATCGGTCTTGTAGCCTTCGGCGGTGACGGCAGCCACGCCAATGGCGCCGTCGCAGTTGGCCGGTTCATCCACGACGTTGCTGGAACCATTGCCCGCCGAGACGACCAGCATCACGCCCTTGGCGATCAAATCGCGCATCAGCGCGGGATAGGGAGACGAATACGGCGAATTGGCAATTTCGCGGCAGGTGCCCCAGCCGCCGATGCTCAGGTTCATGACTTTCACCGGATTGGGGTTGTCGGGCACCCCGGCGATGGAAGGCAGACCCGCCGCCCAGCGGATGCCGGCGATGATGTCGCTGTCATAGGCCGCCTGGCACGAACCAGAGACGCGCACGGGCACGATGCGCCCCGTCCAGTTCAGCCCGGCGATGCCCTGGCCATTGTTGCCGATTCCGGCCACGAAGCCCGACACCGCCGTGCCGTGCCAACTGCTGGTGGGACGGCAATCCGGATCCAGCGGCTCCGCATCGCCCGGGTCGGACGGGTCGGAGGTCATGTCCACAAAGTCATAGCCCGGCAGGAAGTTGGCGGCCAAGTCGGGGTGATCCAGACGCACGCCTGAATCGACCACGGCCACCGGCACCGAGGCCGAGCCGGTCGTGATGTCCCAGGCGCCGGTTGCGCGGATGGCCGCATAGTCGCTCGACTTCAAATTCCACTGTTCCGAAGCAAACAGCGGGTCGTTGGGCGTGGCGTGCAGACGTTTGAGCTGGTTGGGCGCGGCCAGTTCCACGTCGGGCGAGGCGGCGAGCGCCTCGGCCAGCGCCACGTCCGATTGCGAACCGTCGGCGCTTTTCACCAGCCGCATGTCCGGCGCCGGACCATTGTCCACCCGCACCGGCGCATTGGCCACGGCAGAAAGCGAACGCGCGCGATCCGCGTTCGAGAGCGCCTTTATCGCAGAAGATTCATGCAGTTTCACCAGCACACCATTCGTGCGCACCTGCGCGTGGGCTTGCGGCCCCGTCGCGCACCAGACCAACATCAGCGCCGCAGCGCACTTACTCGTTTTACGAAGCATCAAAACAACTCCTTGATGGACAAAAAACTGCCCGCGCGCTTGCGCGAGACTTTCAAAACGCGCAAGTATATGGGCAAAAAAAAAAAAAAAAACAAATATGTGGGCAAAAAACAGAAAAAACCAACTCCCCCGCGCGCATTCTAGCGCATCGTCACCAGCTCTTCCGCGCTGGTCGGGTGGATGGCCAGTGTACGGTCAAAATCTGCTTTTGTCGCCCCCATCTCCATGGCCACGGCGAAGCCCTGCAACATTTCATCCGCCCCCTCGCCGACGATGTGGCAGCCGACCACGGCCTGATTTTCTCCGGCGCAGACCAGTTTCATCACCGTCTGCCGTTTCTCCGCCGCCAGCGCCTGCACCATCGGATTGAACCGGCTGACGAACACTTTTACCGCCGCCTCGCCAAAGCGCGCCCGCGCCGCCTCTTCGGAAAGCCCCGCCGAAGCCGCCGGCGGATGCGTGAAAATCACCGTCGGCACCACCCGTGCATCCCAGCGCGCATCGACCTGATTCAAAAACAAACGGGCAACCAGCGCCCGCCCGCAGGCAATCGCCACCGGCGTCAATTCGGGCTGGCCGGTAATGTCGCCAATCGCGTAGGTATTGGACGCGGACGTGTTCTGAAATTCATCGACCTCGATTTGCCCGTTCGCGCGCGTCTGCACCCCGGCTGCGGCCAGATTCAGATGCGCCGTATTCGGCTCTCTCCCCACCGCCCACAGCAGCGCATCGGCGATGAGCGTCGTCTGGTCTGACAACGTCACCAGCAATTCGCCCGAAGCCTGCCGCGCCACGCTTGCAGGCTGCGTGCGCCAATGGATGCGCACGCCCTGCCCGCTCAACCGCTCGGCCACCGTCTCGCGCACCAGCACATCAAAGGGGCGCAGCAAGCGGTCCGAGCGCACCAGCAAATCCACCTCGCTGCCCAGCGCGCGCAGCACCCCGGCCAGCTCCACCGCAATGTACCCGCTGCCCACCACCACCACGCGGCGCGGCTGCGTTTGCAGCGCAAAAAAGCCATCCGAAGTCATCCCCAGTTCTGCCCCCGGCACCGGCGGCACCACCGCCTGCCCGCCGGTCGCAATCACCACATGCTCGCCGCACAGCCGCTGCCCGTCTACCTCAATGGTGCGCGGCGCGCAAAACCGCCCCGTGCCACGGAATACCGTCACCCTCGCGTCTTCCAGCATCTGCGCATAAATGCCATTCAAGCGCGCCACAAACGCATCGCGCCCGCGCACCAGCGCCTGCCAGTCAAAGCGCACGTTTTCCACCGTAAAACCAAACTCGGCGGCGCTCGCCAGCGCGTGCGCACGCTCTGCCGCAAACCACATCACCTTCTTCGGCACGCAGCCCACATTCACGCAGGTACCGCCCAGCCGCGCCCCCTCCACCAGCGCCACCCGCGCCCCATACTCCGCCGCCCGCCGCGCGCAAGCCACGCCACCGCTGCCGCCGCCCAAGACCAGCAGGTCAAAATGCAGTTCTTCGCTCATGATTTCCTCCCGCACACAAAAGCAAAGCGCCGCATTGTACGCCGTCCCTTCTTCATGCGCCGCGCAGCGCGCGGCCATCTACGCGCCGGGCGCATCCTGCACAAAAACTGCATCAGCGTCCGGGCGCTATGCGCCAAATGCGGCCTGCACTTTAACGGTGCGCTCAAACTGCCGGGCGATGTTGTCGCAGACCAAATCACACAAGGCGTACACGGAAGGGTCTGCGATGCGGTAAATCACGCTGGTACCGCGACCTTGCCGCGCCACCACACCGCGCTGCGTAAGTAGCGCCAGATGGCGGGAGATGTTGGCCGAGCTGTAGCCGCATAGTTGCGCCAGCTCCCCCACGCTGCGCTCCTGGCTGCGCAGCAGATTCAGGATTTTGAGGCGCGTAGGCTCAGAGAACGCCTGAAAATACGCAGCCACTTGTTCCATGGCTTCTTCAGAAAGATTCTTCATGTGTATCAAGCACGTCATGGGTAAACACGCCGCCATGATGCCATGAATGGGCAGGGTTTGTCAGTTTTTGCGCATATTGCTACTTGACTATTTAACTATATGCGCAAATAATAAATTACACTTCGCATGTATCCCCGCTTGTCAGAGCGTTTGTTTACCGACTTGAACTGCCATGTCTCACATCATCATTTCTTTCAGCATCGCTGCCTTGCTGGCCACTTCTCCGGCGCTTGCGCAAACGCCGCCGCCGGCCTCGTCTCCATCGCTGGCGCTTGTCACCGCGCAGACTGCATCCAGAGCGGCAACGCACGCTTTCGATGGCGTGGTAGAGGCCGTGCGGCAAGCAGTTGTCTCCGCGCAGGTGTCCGGCGCGGTAGTGCAAGTGGAAGTTGAAGCGGGCGAGCGCGTCAAGGCCGGTCAAGTATTGCTGCGCATTGATGCGAGCACCGCAGAACAAAACGCTGCCGCAGCCAATGCGCAGGCGCAAGCGGCGACATCGTCACTGGAACTGGCCGCCAAGGATTTGGAACGCCAGCGCCAGCTCTTCCAGCAGAACTACATCAGCCAGGCCGCACTGGATCGCGCCGAGGCTGCGTACAAAGCGGCGCGCGCCCAGGCCAATGCCTCTCTTGCGCAATCGCGCGCCTCCCGCGCGCAAAGCGGACTGCACGTGCTGCGCGCGCCCTTTGCGGGCGTAGTGGCGCAAGTGCCGGTGTCGCCAGGCGACATGGCAATGCCGGGGCGGGCGCTGGTCACGCTCTACGACCCGCACGCGCTGCGCATCCGCGCTGCCATACCGCAGTCTGCGGCGGCCAACATGCAGGCGGACAAAAAACTTCGCATTGAACTGCCCGCCTTGCCAGAGACGGCGGAGGTTTGGGTGGATGCGAAAGATGTCCAGTTTCTGCCGATGGTCGATGCCAGTACGCACACCGTAGTGCTGCGCGCCGCATTGCCCGCCGACACCAATGAGGCTGTCACGCCCGGCATGTTCGCGCGGGTGTACTTGCCGCTTGCGCGTGCCGATGATGACCAGGTTGCCGTCGGCAACGTGTCTGTGCTGGTGCCGAAGCGGGCGCTCGTTCGCCGCGCCGAACTCACCGGTCTGTATGTACTCAACGCGCAAGGCAAGGCCGTGTTGCGGCAAGTGCGCGTGGGACAGCCAAGCGCGGACGGGCAGAGCGTTGAAATTCTCTCCGGCCTGATGCCGGGCGAACAGGTCGTTCTGCACCCGCAATCCGCAGCGCGCGGCAACTGAGGGAGGCACGGTCATGTCCCATTCCCCCTCTGTCACCACGAACGCACCGCAAACGCTTCATCCATTGGGGTTTTCCGGTCGCATTGCCGCCTTTTTTCAGCGCGCACAAATCACCCCTTTGCTGGCGCTTCTGGCGCTATTGCTCGGTTTGTTTGCCATTGGGGTAACGCCGCGCGAAGAAGAGCCGCAGATTAACGTCACCATGGCCAATGTGCTGATTCCCTTTCCGGGGGCATCTGTACATGATGTGGAGCAAATGGTCGCCATCCCGGCAGAGCAGGTATTGAGCCAGATTCTGGGGGTGGAGCATGTAATGACGGTGTCGCAGCCTGGGCTGGCGGTGGTAACGGTGCAATTTCAGGTAGGCGTTGGGCGCACCGAGGCGCTGGTGCGGCTGTATGACACGGTGCATTCCCATGCGGACTGGCTGCCCGCAGGGCTAGGCACACTCACGCCCATCATCAAGCCCAAGGGCATTGATGATGTGCCGATTGTTACATTGACCTTGTATAGCGAAAACGACACTACCGGCGCCTTTGAGCTGGAGCGCGTCGCCCACAGCATGGAAGCTGACCTGAAACGGGTGCCCGGCGCGCGCGAAGTAACCACGATTGGCGGCCCCGGGCGCGCAGTGATGGTGGAAATTGACCCGGCGCGTCTGAGTAGCGTGGGACTCACATTGCCCGAACTGCACCAGGCGATTCTTGCCGCGAATCTGGGTTTGCCCGTCGGCGAAATGATTACGGGCAATCAGCAGGTTCGCATTGAATCGGGCGAATTTTTGCGCGATGCGGACGAAGTAGCCGCCTTGATGGTTGGCGTGCACGAGGGCAAACCCGTATTTCTCAAGGATGTGGCGCGGGTGCGCGACGGTCCGCCGCCGCCCGCGCGCTACGTCTGGCACGGAGTGCCCGGGGCGGATGGAGAGGTGCGGGAATATCCCGCCGTCACCATCGCCATCACCAAAAAAGCGGGCGAAAACGCCATTGATGTTGCCCGCGCCGTCATCGAACGGGTGGAAGCGCTGCGCAACACCGTCATTCCTGATGAAGTGCGGGTGGCGGTGACACGCAACTATGGCGCATCGGCCAACGACAAGGCGCAAACGCTGATGAAAAAGCTGCTGTTTGCCACGCTCTCGGTGGTGGCGCTGGTGTTTTTCGCGCTCGGTCGGCGGGAAGCGGCCATCGTCGGTGCCGCAGTGGTGCTGACCTTGACCGTCACCTTGTTCGCCTCGTGGGCGTGGGGCTTTACGCTCAACCGTGTGTCGCTGTTCGCGCTGATTTTTTCCATCGGCATTTTGGTCGATGATGCCATTGTGGTGGTCGAAAACATTCACCGCCACCAGCAGCTTCATCCCGGCAAATCGTTGATGGAAATCATCCCGGGCGCAGTCGACGAAGTGGGCGGCCCGACCATTCTGGCCACCCTCACCGTCATCGCCGCGCTGCTGCCGATGGCGTTCGTCAGCGGTTTGATGGGACCGTACATGAGTCCGATTCCGATCAACGCCAGCATGGGCATGTTGCTTTCCCTGGCGGTCGCTTTCATCGTCACCCCCTGGCTTGCCCGGCTTTGGATGAAGGCCGCCCCCGCCCACGCGCCCACAGAAGACAATGCCTCCCACGCCGGGCTGACGGCGCGGATTGCGCCCGTCTTTGCGCGCATTTTCCGTCCCTTGCTCGATGAAGAGCGCGGCGCGCGCAACCGCAGCCTGTTGGCGCTCGGCGTTGTGTTGCTCATCGCCGCATCACTGGCGCTGCCGCTCATCGGACTGGTGCAACTAAAAATGTTGCCCTTCGATAACAAATCCGAATTTCAGGTCATCGTCGACATGCCCGTGGGCACGCCGCTGGAACAAACCGCCGCCGTACTGCACGAACTCGGCGCCTATCTGGCAAGTGTGCCCGAAGTCACCGACTATCAGGCATACGCAGGCAGCTCCGCGCCCATCAACTTTAACGGCCTGGTGCGCCAATACGATTTGCGCACCGGTGCCAACATGGGTGATTTGCAGGTCAATCTGCAAGACAAATCCGCCCGCCGCGAACAAAGTCACGCCATTGCCTCACGGCTGCGGCCCGCGCTGCAAAAGATTGGCGCGCGTTTTGGCGCGAACGTCAAAGTGGTGGAAGTCCCGCCGGGGCCGCCCGTGCTCTCGCCCATCGTGGCCGAAATTTACGGCCCCGATGAAGCCGGGCGACAAGCGCTCGCCCAGTCTGTACGCGCTGTCTTTGAGCGCACCGCAGGCGTGGTCGACGTAGATGACAGCGGCATCGCCCCCGCCCCCAGACAAACGCTGCGGATAGACCGGCGCAAGGCGGCTTTGCTGGGCATCTCGCAGCAAGACATCGTGCGCACGCTGCGCGCAGCGCTTGCGGGCGATGCGAGCACCTTCTTGCATGATGAGAGCAAATACCCGGTTGCCGTAGTGCTGCAACTGCCGCCGCAGCAGCACGGAGATTTGGACGCCCTGCTGCAACTGACCGTGCGCAGCGCGCAAGGCAAGCCCGTGCCCATCCGCGAGCTGGTCACGCTGAATACGCAAAAACAAGAAGCGCCGGTCTATCACAAGGATTTGCTGCCGGTGAATTTTGTCACCGGCGACATGGCCGGCGCGATTGACAGCCCTCTCTACGGCATGTTCCAGATGCGCCAAGCCATCACGCAAATCGCCACACCCAATGGCGGCGCATTGCAGGAATACTTCATCGGCCAGCCCTCGGATGTCTGGCGCGACTACGCGCTGAAATGGGATGGCGAATGGCAAATCACCTATGAAACCTTCCGCGACATGGGCATTGCCTACGGCGTGGGGCTGGTGCTCATCTACCTCTTGGTGGTGGCTCATTTTGGTTCTTATTTGACTCCGCTCGTCATCATGGCGCCGATTCCGCTCACCCTCATCGGTGTCATGCCGGGGCACGCCCTGCTGGGCGCGCAATACACCGCCACCAGCATGATTGGCATGATTGCGCTGGCCGGCATCATCGTGCGCAACTCCATCTTGCTGGTGGACTTCATCAAGTTGCAAGTGCGCGCGGGCATCGCCTTCCCGCGCGCCATCGTGCACTCGGCC
>JAFSWK010000171.1 GCA_017444505.1 Rhodocyclaceae bacterium
AACTGCGCGCCGCGATGGGCGAGCGCGGCTTGGGCACACCGGCCACGCGCGCGCAAATTATCGAAGGCTTGATTGCCGAACAATATCTGTTCCGCGAAGGGCGCGAACTCATCCCCAGCAGCAAGGCGTTCTCGCTCATCACGCTGCTCACCGGACTGGGCGTGTCGTCGCTGATTTCGCCGGAGCTTACTGGCGAGTGGGAATACAAGCTCGCGCGCATGGAACGTGGCGAGCTTTCGCGCGAGAAGTTCATGCAGGAAATCGCCGCGATGGCGCGCGACATGGTCGAACGCGCCAAGCAGTACGAATCGGACACCGTACCGGGCAATTTCGTCACGCTCGCCGCGCCGTGCCCGAAATGCGGCGGCACGGTGAAGGAAAACTACAAAAAATTCGCCTGCCAGCAATGCGACTGGGCGACTTGGAAAGTCGTCGCCGGACGCCAGTTCGAGATTCCCGAAATCGAACAACTGCTGGCCACTGGACGGGTCGGCCCGCTGACCGGCTTTCGCAACCGCATGGGGCGCTTGTTCAACGCCGAAGTGCAACTGAATGACGACAAGATGCCGGAATTCGATTTTGGCCAGCCGCGCGAAGGCGAAGGCGAAGCGCCCGACTTTTCCGGCCAGCAATCGCTGGGCGCGTGCCCGAAATGCGGCGCAGGCGTCTATGAGCACGGCATGGCCTACGTCTGCGAAAAAGCCGTCGGCCCGCAGCGCAGTTGCGATTTCCGCTCTGGCAAAGTGATTTTGCAGCAACCCGTCCCTACCGAAGAAATGCGCAAACTGCTCGCTGAGGGCAAGACCAGTCTGCTGAAAGACTTTGTCTCGCAACGCACACGGCGCAAGTTCGCCGCCTATCTGGTGCGCGATGCGTCCGGAAAAGTAGGCTTTGAATTTGAAGCCCGCACGCCCAAGACAGGCGCGAAAACCGCCACGAAAAAAACCGCCACGGCCAGCAAGAGCAAAACCAAAACCAAAACAACCGGTGCTTCACGGCGCAAGTCCTGATGGCGGGTAGCAAGAGCAAGGGGTCGTAGCGTGCTGAAACTCGAACAAATCCAGAAGAACGCTGCCATCTCTGGCCTGGAACCTGGGCAGGTGGTCAGCATTGTCACGACCGAGCCAGTCGGTAGTGATGCTCTGACCGTCTACTACAAAACCCCCGATGGCGCGCTGCGCGAGCGGATGCTGTTTCGCACTGACGAGGCGAACCTCTCGTTGGCCGAAGCGGGGCGCCCTTGGGCTTTTGATGCGCCGGGCGATGCTTTCAAGCTCGCTGCCGAGGCTTGGCGCATCAACCTGGCGCACCTGTTTGACCCGATGATGGCGGTGCATACATCCAACGTAGAACCGCTGCCGCACCAGATTACCGCCGTCTACGAATCCATGCTCCCGCGCCAGCCGCTGCGCTACGTGCTGGCTGACGACCCCGGCGCCGGCAAAACCATCATGGCCGGCCTGCTCATCCGCGAGCTGCTCATGCGCGCCGATGCCAAGCGCGTGCTCATCGTCGCCCCCGGTAGCCTGGTCGAGCAGTGGCAGGACGAAATGTTTGAAAAGTTCGGCCTGACCTTCACGCTGTTCTCTCGTGAGCAGGCTGAGCATTCACATAGCGGCAACCCGTTTGACGACTTTGACCTGCTGGTCGCCCGCGTTGACCAACTCGCCCGTTCTGATGACCTGCTGAACAAGCTGCGCCTGTCGCGCTGGGACTTGGTCGTCGTGGACGAGGCTCACAAACTCTCAGCCAGCTACTTCGGCAACAAGGTAAACAAGACCAAGCGTTTCCTGTTGGGCGAGCTGTTGGGTTCCATCACCCGCCACTTCCTGTTGATGACAGCCACGCCGCACAGCGGCAAGGAAGAAGACTTCCAGCTCTTCTTGTCGCTGCTGGACTCTGACCGCTTCTACGGCAAATTCCGCGACGGCGCGCACAAGGTTGACGTTTCTGACATGATGCGCCGCATGGTCAAGGAAGAGATGCTGCGATTTGATGGCACCAAGCTGTTTCCCGAGCGGCGCGCCTACACCGTCAACTACCAACTCTCCGACCTTGAAGCTGCTCTGTACGCCGCCGTCACGGACTACGTCAAAACCGAGTTTGACCGCGCCGACAAACTGGCCGACAGCGGTCGCAAAGGCACCGTCGGCTTTGCGCTCACCTCCCTGCAGCGCCGGCTGGCCTCCAGCCCCGAGGCCATCTACCAGTCCCTCAAACGCCGCCGCAACAAGCTCAAGCGCCGTGTTGAGGAAGAAAAGCTGGGACAGCGCGGCAAGGCGCTTGCCGAAACGCTGGACGC
>JAFSWK010000172.1 GCA_017444505.1 Rhodocyclaceae bacterium
CGCGCGGCAGACGGCGCGCCAGCGCCGCGAAAACGAGCGCCAGAAAAACGGCGGCGGCCTGCGCGGGCGCGGCAGGCAGCGCCGGGGCAAGTTGCAGCAGTATCGTGCCGAGCAGAAAACCGACGGGCAACCACATGGCACGATAGGCGCGGGCGCTAGGCGCGCATGGCCTGCGTCATGCGCGTCAGCGCTTCTTGCAGGACGGCGGGGGCGCAGGCGAAATTGAGCCGCACAAATCCGGGGGCACCAAAATCGCGCCCGTCGCTCAAACCCACGCCAGCGTCTTCAAAAAACAGCGCGGGGTTCACCAGACCGCTGTTGCGGCAGTCAATCCAGGCCAGGAAGGTGGCTTCGGGCGTGGCCATGGCGCAGCCGGGCATCTGGGCGACGGCCTCTGCCACGCGCAGCAGGTTGGCGCGCAACTGCGCCTTGAGCGCGGCAAGCCACGGCGTGCCGTGCCGCCAGGCGGCTTCGGCGGCGACCATGCCGAGCACGTTGGGCGCTTCCACCAGTCCTGCCATAGATTGACGAAAACGCTGGCGCAGCGGGGCGTCCGGAATAATGGCGAAGGCGCATTGCAGACCGGCGATGTTCCAGGTTTTCGACGGCGCCATCAGCGTGATGGTGCGCCGCGCCAGTTCCGGCGAGAGCGTGGCGATGGGAATGTGCGGCGTGCGTTCGTCGTCCAGCACCAGGCCGCAATGAATTTCGTCCGAACACACGAGCAGGTCGTGCCGCTGGCAGAAATCGCCCAGCCATCGCAGTTCTTCGGCGGTGAACACGCGCCCCGTGGGGTTGTGCGGGTTACACAGCAGCAACATGCGGCTGGCCGGAGTAATGGCGGCTTCAAGGGCGGCGCGGTCAAGCGCCCAGCGGTCTTCTTCGCGCAGCATCGGCACACCCACGGCGCGCCGCTGCTGGTTGGGCGGGGCGGCGAAAATCGGCGGGTAGGTGGGCGTGACGAAGAGCACTTCGTCGCCCATGCCGCCCGCCATCTGGCAGGCGAGGTTGAAGCCGGGCACCACGCCCGGCAGCCAGACGAGCCAGTCCGGGTCGATGCGCCAGCGGTGATGGGCAAACACGCCTTCCACGGTGGCTTCCACCAGCGATGGCCACGGATGGGCGTAGCCATAGACGGGATGGGCAGCACGCGCGGCCAGCGCCGCAGTGATTTCGGGCGCGGCGGCAAAATCCATGTCCGCCACCCACAGGGGCAGGATGTCGCGCCCGGCGTATTTGCCCCATTTCAGGCCGGGTTGCAGGGTGCGGTCGGGGCAGTGGGTGAAGTCAAAAGCAGACGAAGTCATGGTGCTCAGGGGGCGGCGGGAGCGAAGGCGGCGCGGAAAACGTTGAGGTTGTGGCGCATCATTTGCAGATAGGTGGGCGCGGCGCCATTTTCTGCCGAAAGCGCGTCGGAAAAGAGCGGCTCGCCCACGCGCGCGCCAGATTCTTTGGCGATTTGCTGGGTCAGGCGCGGGTCAATGCCGTTTTCCAGAAAGACGGCGCGCACGTTTTGCTGGCGGATTTGCGCAATGATGGCCGCCACCGTCGCCGCAGAAGGTTGCGATTCGCCTGCCACGCCTGCGGGGGCGAGCAGTTTCAGGCCGTAAGCGTCGGCCAGATAGCTGAAAGCGTCGTGCGCGGTGATGAGGGTGCGGGCGTCTGCGGGCAGGGCGTCAAAAAAGGCGTGATAGTCGCGGTCCAGCGCATCCAGCGCCTGCTGGTATTGCGCCAGATTGGCTTCGTAGGTGGCGCGGCCTTGCGGGTCGAGTTCGCTCAGTGCGGCGGCGATGTTGGCGGCGTAGCGTTTGACGTTCAGCGGGTTTTGCCAGGCGTGCGGGTCCAGCCCGCCGTGGTCGTGGCCGTGGTGCGCGTGTTCGTGTTCGTGCGCGCTGTGTTGGTGTTCCGGGTCGTGGTCGTGGTTGTGCGCGTACTCGTGTTCGTTTTCTTCTTCATGCGCGGGGGCGCTGCGCGGACTGATGCCGTCGCTGGCGACAATCAGCAGGGCTTCGCTGCCCGAGGCGCGTGCCAGACGCCCAAACCAGTCGTCAAAGCCCAGCCCGTTGGCGACCAGCAGTTGCGCGCGGGCAACCGCTTGCGCATCAGACGGTTTGCCCTGATAGGCGTGCGCATCTTCATCCGCACCGACGAGCGTGACCACCTGCACGCGCTCGCCGCCAATCTGGCGCACCACGTCGCCCAGAATGC
>JAFSWK010000173.1 GCA_017444505.1 Rhodocyclaceae bacterium
CGCCCCTTGTCGATGTTTTTGCGCGCGCCGGTAATCTTGCCGGCGGTGGCAATGTCGACAAAGCCATCGACGAACATTTCAGTGTGCACGCCGAGGTCTTTGAGGTCAGACTGGGCATTCAGGCTGCCGACGGTGTTGGGCATACCGCCGATGCCCAGTTGCAGGCAGGCACCATCGGGAATTTCGGCGACAATCATCTTGGCGACGACTTCGTCGATTTCGGTGGCGGGGATGCTGCCCATGGTGCAGATTTCGGGGTTGTCGCCCTCGACAATCATGTCGACCATGTCGATATGCACGGCTTCTTCAAAACCGCCCAGACACACGGGCATGTTTTTGTTGACTTCGACGATGACTTTTTTGGCCTTTTCGCACAGCGCCATCAGGTGCGAGGCGTTGGGGCCGAAGTTGAAGTAGCCGTGTTCATCCATCGGGGCGACGACGAACATGGCGACATCGACGCGCTCGACATTGCCTTCGCGGTAAAAGCGCGGCACTTCGGAATAACGGAAGGGGCTGTAAAACGCCTGGCCGGTGGCAATCATCTTGCGTTCGATGCCGGACATGTGCCAGCTATTCCAGGTGAAATGCTCGGCGGGATTTTCCACCAGACTGATGGCGGGCGGTTGCAGGCAGATGCCGCCGCGGATGTTGATGTCCCGCAACTCTGGCGCGCGTGCGGCCAGCGCCTTGTCCAGCGCCACCGGATGGCCGGTGCACCAGCCGTAATCGACCCAGTCGCCGCTCTTGACGCACTTGACGGCTTCATCGGCAGTGGTGAGTTTCTTGCGGTATTGTTCTTGATAGCTCATGAAAACCTCCTGTGTAGTTATAGTTCAACCCAGCGTGTGATATTTTTTGGGCACGGCATGATATATCACTTTATCAGGCGGTGTACCGGGGCGGGAGCAATGCGTGTGTAACGAACGTTCATGCGGGTCGGGGCGCGCCTTTCGCGCACGCCGCCGGAGAAACCAGGATGATTGGGCTGGGCGCGGCATTGCGTCCGGCGCGCTGACGGATGGAGAATGGCGGGATGTTTCGTGGAGTCTGGCGGAAGCTGCGCGCGCTTGCCGCCGCGCCCAAGGCGCTGCTGGCGCAGTGCGCGGCGTGGGCGCTGGCGCTGGCGTTGCTGCGCGCGGAGGTGTTGCCTTCCGTGGACGTGATGCTGGCGGTGCAGGCGGGCGTGGCGGTGGTGGTGGCGTGGGGGTTGCGAAGCGAGTGGTGGTGGTGGGCAATCCATGCGGTGTTCTCGCCGCTGGCGTGGTGGGCAAGCCGCAGCGCGGTGTCGCCGGGCTGGTATCTGGTGGCGTTTGTATTGCTGGCGCTGTTTTATCGCGGCACGGTGCGCACGCAGGTGCCGCTCTATCTTTCTAACCGGGCGGCGATGCAGGCGCTGGCCGAACGCCTGCCTGCGCGCCCCTTGCGGGTGCTCGATTTGGGCTGCGGCACGGGGACAGTGTTGTGCGCGCTGGCGCGGCTGCGTCCGCACGATGCGCTCGTCGGCGTGGAAAATTCGCCCGCGCTCGTCTGGCTGTGCCGCTGGCGCACACGCGCGCTGCCCGGCGTGCAAGTGCGCGCGGGGGATTTTCTGGCGCAGGATTGGCGCGGTTTTGACGTGGTCTATGCCTTTCTTTCGCCCGCGCCGATGGCGGCGGTGTGGGAAAAGGCGCGGCAGGAATTGCCCGCAGGCGCCTGGCTGGTGAGCAACAGTTTTCCCGTGCCGGATGTGGCGGCGCAATTGTCTCAGCCGGTGGGGCGTGAAGGTGCGCTGCAACAGGTGCTGTACTGGTATCAGCCCAACGGCGAAGCCGGCACGGCGGCGCAAAAAGCGGAATAAGCGCGGCAAACCGGGCGTTTTTGGCAGGCTGTATGGCCAGATGCTGCGGATAATGTGCACCTGTTCATTGGCATGAAACGCAGGATCAGGAAATGGCGCAGATTGTTTGTGTAATCGGCAACAAGGGCGGCACGGGCAAAA
>JAFSWK010000174.1 GCA_017444505.1 Rhodocyclaceae bacterium
CTTCGAGCATCGCCCACAGCGTGAGTCTGGTCGACTTTCTGCTCTGGGGCGTGGCCGCGACGGTGATTCAGATACTGGTCTATTTCGTCTGCATCCGCTTTGTGCGCAACGCCCCGCGCGGGCTGGCGCACAACAATACCGCCATCGGCACATTGTTGTGCGCCGCGCACGTTGCCATCGGCATCCTGAACGCCGCCAGCCTCACGTAAAACGCGCCGCATCATGGCCGAGCCGATTTTTTCCACTTCCTGCCCAAACTGCGGCGGCACGGTGCACACGCACACGGCCAGCTCGCTCACGCTGGTCTGCCCGTATTGCCGCAGCGCGCTGATTCGTCAGGGCGACACGGTCGCGCAAAGCGGTGTGACCGCCGCCTTGCTGGAAGACTTCACGGCGCTGCGCATCGGCACGACCGGCGTGTGGAGCGGGCGTCCCTTCACCCTCATTGGCCGCATTCAGGCCGGTTACGCACACGGGCAATGGAACGAATGGCACGCGCTGTTTGCCGACGGCTCCACCGGCTGGCTGTCGGAAGCGGGCGACCAGTTCGTCTTTACGCTGCCGCTGGGCATCCATGAACCCGGTGCGCCGCAAGTTCCTGACTTTGACAAGGTTATCCCGGCGCTTACCACCTGCACCTTTCGCAACGAGCAGTATCTGGCCGCCGACAAGCGCGAAATTTTCCGCCCCGCCGCCGGCATGGAAGGCGAACTGCCCTACTTGCCCGAACAAATCCCGGCGCGCGCGCGCGTCATCGACTGGCGCTTTCTCAACCGCTTTTTGACCACCGATTATGGCGACGGCAGCGGCGCGCCTGAAATTTTCTACGGCAGCATCGTCTCGCTCAAAGAGCTGAATCTGGGCAACACGCACTCGCCCGAAGCCATCCGCAAGCGTGCCGGTCGGCTCAAAGGCGACTGGCAGCACCACGCCTGCCCGAACTGCGGCGGCTCGCTGACCTGGCCTGCCGGTCTGACCATCGAAATTCACTGCCAGCACTGCCACAGCCGCATTGCCGTCACCGAAGAGCGGCTGCGGCTGATTGAGGCCGAAAACCGTCGGCAAGAATTCACCCGCGCCGCTGCCTTGCGCATCGGCGCCAGCGGCACGGTGTGCGGTGAGCAATGGACGGTGATTGGCGTCGTCCGTCATCAGGAATACCCGCCGCTGCCGGTGCCCTGGGATGATGACGACATCGACCGCCGCCGCTGGCGTCCGGATGGTCTGCCGTGGTGGAACGAATACTTGCTCTACCACCCTGAACGCGGCTTTCACTGGCTGGTCGAATCGCGCACCGAACACGGTGAGACGCAATGGTTTGAAGCCGAAACCATGGACAACTGGCCAAGCCACATCCAGCCCGCCCGCCATCCCACCGGCGCGCGCAGCGGCGATTATTACGCCTCGCGCGTCACGGATGTTTCTGGCGCGTTTTACTGGCAGGTGGCCGAAGGCGACGTGACCACCTATTTTCAGACTTTTGAAGTCGGCAACGACCTGTGCGCCGCCATCACGCCGAATGAGCTGGTATGGAGCCGCCAAAAGCCGCTCACCTTCCTGCCGTCCGCGCCCTCTGCCGCTGCCGACATCTGGCGCAAGCGCATTGATGGCAGTGGCGAAACGGGTGCCCGTCTCACCGGCAAAGACTTCGCCTTCATCGCCCGCGAGGACGATGAGGACGACGAAGAAGCGCCGCTATCGCGCAACCCGCGCCATTACGTACCGCTGGCGATTTTCCTGCTCGTCAATCTCTATCCCATCTGGTATTGCCTGGCCAGCGGCAACAGCGACCTTCTCTCCCTATCCTTCATCGGCGGCTATTTGCTGCTGCCCCGCGAAACGGAGTAAATCAAAATGATTACCTGGCCGCGCATCTTTGTCGCCATCCTCATCACCTTGCTCAACTGGGCGGTTACGCTGGAAGAAGTCAAAACCGGCGGCAATGGCGTGCGCTACTATTCCAACATCGGTCACAAATAAGTTTTTCCCTCTCACCGCAAGCGAGAAAGCATCATGATTTTCGATTTCATCAGCAAACAGTTCATCGACGTCATCCAGTGGCCGGAGCCGGACGAAACACACCTTGTCTGGCGCTTTCCCGTGCAGGACCAGGAAATCCAGAACGGTGCCAGCCTCACCGTGCGCGAATCGCAGCTTGCCATGTTCGTCGATGAGGGCAAAACGGCGGACGTCTTCGCCCCCGGGCGCTACACGCTGAACACGCAAACGCTGCCGGTGCTCACCAACCTGAAGAACTGGGACAAATTCTTCCAGTCGCCCTTCAAGTCCGACGTCTATTTTTTCAACACCCGCCAACAACTCGCCCGCCGCTGGGGCACGGCGCAGCCCATCACCGTGCGCGACCCCGAATTTGGCGCCATCCAGTTGCGCGCCTACGGCATGTATTCCTACCGCCTGGGCGACCCGGTGTGCTTCTTCAACGAAGTCTGCGGCGTGGTCAGCCAATACAGCGGCGAACAGCTTGAAGAGCAACTGCGCAACCTGACCGTCACCCGTCTGGCCTCGGTCTTTGGCGAATCCAATCTGCCCTTCCTCGACATGGCCGCCAACCAGCTTCGCCTGTCGCAAACCATGGCCGAAGGGCTGGCGCAGTCCTTCCACCATCTGGGCCTGATTCTGGAAAACTTCACCGTCGAGAGCATCACCCTGCCCGACGGCGTGCAAAAAGTGCTGGACGACAAAATCGCCATGGGCATCGTCGGCGACCTGCAACAATACACCCGCTATCAAACCGCCAAGAGCATCCCGCTGGCGGCAGAAAACGAAGGCGGTCTGGCCGGCATCGGCGCCGGCATGGGCGCGGGCGTGAGCATCGGCCAGACGATGGCCGCCGCCATGCAAAGCGCGCAAACCAC
>JAFSWK010000013.1 GCA_017444505.1 Rhodocyclaceae bacterium
AACGGCAGTTCGCCGCGCCCCATGGCGGCGCGGTCTTCAATGATTTTTTTCACCCGCGGATGCAGTGTAAAACCTTCCGGCACGGTAGAGAGGCGTTCGGCCAGACGGACGATTTCCTGCTCGGGAATGGCCGTGTCGCATTCGTCGGTGTAGGGCTGTTTGAGAAACGGCTTCCAGTCCACGCCGTGCTGTTTCTGGTTCGACAGGCTGGGGTTGTAGAGCAATTCGCCGCGGTCGAGGCAGTCGCGGTATTGCGCAATCATGGCATCAGGTTCGTCCGCGCCCATTACGCCTTCGGCCACGAGCTGGTCGGCGTAGAGCTTGCGGGTGCCGGGATGCTGGTGAATCTTGCGGTACATCAGCGGCTGCGTGACCATCGGTTCGTCCTGCTCGTTGTGGCCGAGCTTGCGGAAACACACAAGGTCAATCACCACGTCCTTGCCGAATTCGTTGCGAAACTCCACTGCCATGGAGGCGACGAAGGCGACCGCTTCGGGGTCGTCCGCGTTGACGTGAAAAATCGGTGCCTCCACCATCTTGAAGACGTCCGTGCAATAGAGCGAGGAGCGCAAGTCGCGCGGGTCGGACGTGGTAAAACCAATCTGGTTGTTGATGACGATGTGCACCGTGCCGCCCGTGCCGTAGCCGCGGGTTTGCGAGAAATTGAGCGTTTCCTGATTGACGCCCTGCCCGGCCACGGCAGCATCGCCATGCACCAGCACGCCCAGTACCTGCGCCTTGCCCACTTCGCCACGGCGATACTGCCGGGCATAGACGGAACCGGCCACCACCGGGTTGATGATTTCCAGGTGCGAGGGGTTAAAAGCCAGTTGCACGTGCACGGGGCCGCCGTCGGTCATCACGTCGCTGGAAAAGCCTTTGTGGTATTTCACGTCGCCGGCGGAAAGGTCGGTATCCGCCGTGCCTTCAAACTCGGCAAACAGCATTTTGGGCGATTTGCCCAGCGTATTGACCAGCACGTTCAGCCGCCCGCGGTGCGCCATGCCGATGACGATTTCCTGCGCGCCGTGCCGACCCGCCGTGCGGACGACTTCGTCCATGGCGACGATGGCCGATTCGCCGCCTTCCAGCGAAAAACGCTTCTGGCCAACGTAGCGGGTGTGCAGGTAACGTTCCAGCGTCTCGGCGGCGGTGACGCGCTCTAAAATGCGGCGCTTTTCTTCCGGACGGAAAGTGGGCGAGGCGCGCACAACTTCCAGACGGGCTTGGATCCAGCGCTTTTGGGCGACTTCGGTCAGGTGCATGTATTCCGAACCGATGGAACCACAGTAGGTTTCGCGCAGCGCTTCGAGGATTTCGCGCAGACTGGCGCGGTCGGGAAAGGCGTGAAACGAGCCGGTGTTGAAGGTGGTGCCCAGGTCTGCCTCGGTAAACCCATACGTAGCAGGTTCCAGTTCGGCGATTTCGGGACGCACCTGACGTTGCAGCGGGTCCAGATTCGCCCAGCGGTTGCCCAGAAAACGGTAGGCGTTGATGAGCTGCAATACGCCCACCTGACGCTGCTGGTCGGTGCCGGTGGAATGCGCAGCGGGCGCGGCACGGTAAGGTTCGCGGGCAAGCTGGGCAAAGGCTTCGATGACCGGCGTGTGCGCCACATCGCGGCGCTGCATCCCGACCTGGATGGTTTCAAACTGCTTGCGCCAGTCTTCGGGCACGCTCATCGGGTCGGAGAGGAAGCGTTCGTAGAGTTCTTCGACAAACGGCGCATTGCTGCCATAGAACGGGGAATTTTCGATTTTTTCAGTCAGCATTGTTGGGGCTCCCACACAATGAAGCAGCCCCTTCGGGCTGCTCCGCTACATTGTTCTGTATCCGCAAAAATCATCGCTCAACCAAAGGCTTCACATCCCTTAGCGCATGACCCACGTAAAGCTGGCGCGGACGACCGATTTTGTATTCGCTGTCGGAAATCATTTCTTCCCACTGCGTCACCCAGCCCACACAGCGCGCCAGCGCGAAAATGCAGGTAAACATGCTGGTGGGAATGCCAATGGCACGCTGTACGATGCCAGAGTAGAAATCCACATTCGGGTAGAGTTTTTTCTGGACGAAGTAGTCGTCTTCCAAGGCAATTTTTTCCAGCGTGCGGGCGAGCTTGAAGAGACGG
>JAFSWK010000175.1 GCA_017444505.1 Rhodocyclaceae bacterium
CGGATTTGTTTGCCAATCAGGAGCAGCACGAGCATATCAGGAAGTGGCTGAGTGATAAAAACATTGCGGTGACGTTTGATTATGCTGCGGTGGATATGTCGGGCTATTTTGATGAGTCCGCCGAGTTGATAGGCGAAAATTTCCGGCTGCTGGAAAAGCATTTAAAGACGATTCGCTATCTGTATGGCAACGACAAAAAAGGTTTTAGTATTGATTGCGCCGCCTTGCCGCCGCAGGATGTCCAGAAATTGCAGGAAGTTTTCCGGCAGTTGTATGAGTATACGGTGATTGCGAAATATGGCTATCGCGCCGATGAGCAGAAAATCCGCATTTCCCTGAATGCTGCGGAGCCGGTGAAGCGCTTTTTCACGGGCGGCTGGCTGGAGTGGTTTGCTACCATCAAGCTGCTGAAAGAGGCGCGCGCGAAGGGCAAGCGGTTTTCCATTGCGCGCTCGGTGGTGGTGCAGCATGACAATGGCGACAGGCACGAGTTTGATGTGGTGTTCATGCCGGAAGGCGGGGCGCCGATTTTTATTGAATGCAAGTCTGGTGAGTTTCGCAATAATCTGGATAAATACATTCGCATCTGCAAAAAGTTTGCCATTCCTGCGAAAAACTGGCTGCTGCTGGCCGCCGGAATTGATGAGAAGCAGGCGGATGCGTTTGAAAAGATGTATCCTGTGCGCTTTTGCGGCATGAGCCATTTTTTGCAGAAGGTGCAGCCGCTGATTTGAGGATGTGAAGATGCAGGGGAAAATTGTTCGCTGGGATGAGACGCGGGGCTTTGGTTTTGTGAAGGAAGAAATCACCGGCACGGAAATTTTCATCCACATTTCCGCGCTGAACATCCGCAACCCGCCGCCAGAAGTGGGCGAGGGCGTGGAGTTTGAGACGGCCTATAACGAGCAGAAAGGGCGAACCGAGGTAAAACAGGCGGCGTATCGGGACAAAAACAGAAAGGCGGCGCTGGAACTGGCACAGGTGCCGAGAAAATCCCCCGCCCGCCAGCGCAAACACCACGCCGACAAAAGCCGTCCGCCACGTTCGCAAAGAAACCGACGGGCGGACTACGAGCGCCGTCGGGAGCCAAAATCCAATACGTGGTTCTGGATTGTCGTCGCCATCACCATTGTGGCGGTGATTGTCGGGAAGTTTTTTCAATAATGGCGCATCACTGCTTGCCGGCGTTCAGGGCAGTTTGATTTGGATGACGCCGGGGGAAAGTCGGCGGGCGTGTTGGTTCATGATGCTGGGCAGGCGGTTGACCATGTCTGGGTCGCCTTGCAGGGTGGCGTCGATTTCAAAGCGGCCTTGTGCGGGCCAGTAGGTGCCGTGGCCGTCGAGCTGGGTTTGGCCTTCGAGGGTGTCCAGGGTGATGTCGAAACGTTTGCCCGCCGCTTGCAGAATGCCGCGATGCGAGCCGAAGGCGCGTCCGGGCAGGATGGCGGCGCTGGCGTTGAGCCATTGCAGTTCCAGGCGGCCTTCGCATTCGTTGTTCCAGCGGCAGGAAAGCCCCGGTGTGGTGGCGAGCAGATGACCCTGCCAGGCGGCGCGGGCGAGCGGGTGGGGGATGGCGGCGGCGAGTGGGGCGATGGGCATGTCGAGTGCAAGCTGTTCCAGACGCAAACCGCCGGGGGAAAGCATCAGGCGCAGACGGGGTTGCGCGCCTTCATGCAGGGTGAGTTGCAGACCGGAGAGGCGGGGCGTGATGCGCCATTCAATGCGGCCTGCGGGCGTCCATTGGCGGCGGTCGGCGCTGGGCAGCGCCAGCGTGCCCTGGCCGTGCCAGAAGGTGCCTTCGGTCTGGGCAAGGCGCAGTTCTCCGTGGCTGAGACGGGCGAGCAGCGCGTCCATCCAGACGGCGGGCAGGCCGACGAGGATAAACAGCGCGACGAGCGCCAGCGTGAACAGGCCGCGACGAATCATTGCGGGGCGGGCTGGGTGGCGACCAGACGGGCTTCCAGCCGCATTTTTCCGTCCGCGCCGCTTTCGGGTTTGAGGCTGAGCGATTGCGCGCGCAGTTGCTGGCTGGTGGAG
>JAFSWK010000176.1 GCA_017444505.1 Rhodocyclaceae bacterium
TGGGGACGACGGAGGAGAATGCACCAGCGCATTTTCTGCAACCTCCCCGTTTCCGCGTGGGCAACAAGTTGCCCACCCTACGCTTGCTTACGCTTTACGCGCGCGGCGTCTGCCTGCGGCCAGCCCCAGCAGGCCGAAGAGCGTCAGCCAGTCTGCCGCGCCACCACCGCCGCCGCCTTGTTCCGGTTCGGGTTGCGGCTGCGGCTGTGGCTGGGGCTGGGGTTGCGGCGCGGGCTGGGGTTGCGGTGTTGCCCGTTCTTTCGCGCGGCGCACGGCGGCTTCTACGTCCAGAATGCCCGCGCCACAGGTGCTGGTCGTGCAGTTGCATTCCGCCTCGACACCGAAGGGCACATCGTTACACATCGGCAGCGCCGGATTTTGCGGGAACGGGCGCGCGGTCTCTCTCAGAATGGTTTTCACGTCATCGGACGAAAGATTGGGATTGGCCGAGAGCATCAGCGCAATGGCACCCGAGACCAGCGGCGCAGAAAAGCTCGTGCCTTCTGTACCAATATCACCATAAGTATTCTCGCCCGGGTAATAGACGCCCGTGTTGGTCGTTGTTCCCAACCATTTGCACAACCGGTCGTTGCAACTGCCGCCCGGCGCGCTGATGAACACTTCCGGGCCGAAGTTGCTGTACTCAGTCTTGTAGCCATCGGCGGTCACAGCGGCAACGGCAATCACACCGGGGCAGTTGGCCGGCTCAAACAACCCAACAGGCTGAGCTTCATTACCCGCTGCTGCCACCAACATCACGCCTTTGGCGGCCAGATCGCGCATTACGACGGGATACAAGGGAGACGAATACGGCGAACCCGGAATTTCCTGGCAAGCCCCCATCCCCCCCAAACTCGCATTAAGTACCCGCACCGGATTAGGGTTATCGGGCACGCCGTCGATGGAATCCAGACCCGCCGCCCAAATCATGCTGGCGAGCAATTCTGCGTCATAGCCACTAACATCACTTCCACTCCCGCAAGCCCCCAAAACCCGCACAGGCACAATACGCCCATTCCAGTTCAGCCCGGCAACGCCTTGCGAATTATTCCCTACTGCCGCAATCAAACCCGAAACCCTTGTGCCGTGCCAGGACGCAGGCTTCGTAGGGCATCCCTCATCGGAAGGGGTGGCATCATGACCGTCTCCATCCAATGGATTTACCACCACAAAGTCATACCCCGGCAGCAAATTCGGTGCCAAATCCGGATGATCCATGCGCACGCCAGAGTCGAGCACTGCCACGGGCACCGAAGGCGATCCAGTCGTAATATCCCACGCGCCTTGCGCGCGGGTGGCGGCGTAGTCGTTGGCCTGCAAATGCCATTGCCGTGGAAAATAGGGGTCGTTGGGTACGGCCTGCAAATACTTGGCGCGGTTCGGTGCCGCCAGTTCCACATTGGGCGCTTGGCGCAATGCCTCGGCCAGTTCTTCATCCGACAGGGAACCATCGCCATGCACCAGCCGCATGTCCGGCGCGGGGCCGTTGCTGACCTTCAGCGTTTTCTTCACTGCCGCCGAGAGCGTGCGCGCGTGATCGGCGTTCGAGAGCACTTTCACCGACGGCTCGGCACGCAGTTTTACCAGCACGCCATTGGTCAGCGCCTGTTCCTGCGCCTGTGCAACCGACGTGCCCCAAACCAGCATCAGCGCCGCAGCGCAAACGGTCATCTTACGAAGCATCATTTTTGTAACTCCTTGACGAACAAAAAACAAAAACGCGCACGCTGTTACGCGACTGCTCAGGCCATAAGTCTATGAGCAAGCGGGAGGCAAACTTTGTTGCCCACCCTGCGCTTGTTTCATCTTGCCGCGCATAGTCGTCTTCAGCAGTGTTTTCAAAGTGCTCATTCATGATGGTATCCGCAGCAACAAGAATTTAAAAGTTGAGTAAGTTTCCGCATTTGCCGCCCCACCATTACAGCCCCGACTTGCATCTTTCTCCTGCACCAAACTGCTGAATGCACAGGCGCATCGCGCAATTCGACAGGTACGCCCTTCTCGCGTCTTCATTGGCATCGACCGCCACAACTTCTTGGTAGTGGATTGGGACAGATTCCTTTCTTTCATAGCACCTTGTTGTCGAACGCGAGGACACTCCATACCCATATAAAGAGGATGAGCCATACGTATTGCACGTTACATCTCCGGTTCCTCTCGTTTCCCATCTGGTTCGATTCACGATTTGTTGCTGCACATTCTGCGGATACACCCTGTACGCCTCGGGCAAGCATTGTTTCTTGGCGGCTACGTACTCGGCGGATGCGCATCCCGCAAGCAACACCGCACTCAAAAGAAGAGCAAACGTTTTCATGGCGACCTCCTGCGTTCATCCCGCACATTGTAGCTTATAAGCCGTGGCTTATAAACCGTGGCGCAAGAGCCACAGGACTGAAAGACTGCTGTCCCATGCCAGCAGCTCAAACACAAACGCGCTCCATCGAAGAGGTACGAGAAGACATCGCCCGAAACCTGAAGGCGTACAGGATGATGCGTGGCCTGGCGCAAGAGGCGCTTGCGCTGGAAGCGGACGTTGACCGGACGATGGTCAGCAAGATTGAGCGCGGCGTGACGAATCCTTCCATCGCCACCTTGCTCAAACTCGCCAACCGGCTGGAAATTCGTCTCTCCGATCTGCTCCACGAGCATTGAGCGGGGACGCGGGGCGTCTGCCGCCCTCACCCATTCCGGTCGACGACCGGATAGACAGCTTCTCCCCAGTCGGTGTCTGGGTTGTCCATCATCAGCGCGATGATGAGCGGGACGAGTTTGCTCAGCAGTCGTGTGCTGTCGCGTAGCTGGTCACGGTTGACTTTGCCGTTCCAGGTTGCGCCGCCGTGGAAGAGTTGATTGCGCAGGACGTAGAGGCGGTCGAACATCAGCGAGAGAAGCCGCAGCGTATCGCCATCGCGCAGCGCAAAATGCGCCGCCTTCTTCGCGCTGGCAAAGCGGTCTTGCCATTCGTCCTGATGGAGACGTCCGCGCTGAAATTCCCAGAAGGGGTGAAAAACATAGGGATTGTCGAGCAGCACGCGGATGCTGCCGGTAAATTCGTTCCAGACGAGTGCGTCGATGCGCTTGGCGCTGTCCCGCGCGCAGAGTTTGCGCAGGAAGTCCGTGAAGGCCGTTCTGTCGCTGGTGCGGTGGTATTCGTCAAATTCCTGCGCGTAGGCGGCATTGAAGGCGACCCACAGGAAGATGAATTTGCCATCTTCATCTTGCGTTTGTTCGGCACGGTTGAGCCAGCTCAGGGCGCGGTGAATGCGCAGCGTCAGATTGTCCGGATGCCCGTCGCGCACTTGCCGGTGGCGTTGTTTCAGCGTGGCGTATCCCAACGTTTCTTCCAGCGTGTTTTCCATCGTCTCGCCCCTTGCGGTGATGTTCCCGCAGGCTGTTTGCCCGCAGGCGGTCATGATACTGGTGCTTCGGCTGTGCGACATGCTGCGGGCGCGGGCGTGCTCAAATCTCTGTCAGCGGCACGGCGCGGACGTTTTCGCGCAGGGAATAGGCTCGCTCGGTCTGGCAGATGACCGCGCCGGCGCCCACTTGCGTGTTCTCCATGCCTTCCAGTACGGAAAACGTCCGCACATCGGCGGCCTGCGGCGAGGCGCTTTTCTTGATTTCGACCGGGTGCAGCGTCATGCCGTCGCGGATGACCAGGTCGATTTCGCGCTTTCTTTCATCGCGGTAGAAGAACACGTTATTGGCATTGCGGCCATCGTTGAAATAGCTTTTCAAAATTTCGGCGACCACAAAGGTTTCAAACAGCGCCCCCGACATCGCGCCATCGCGCGCCACGCGCGGGCTTGTCCAGCCCAGCAGGTGACACACTAGGCCGGTGTCCATGAAATAGAGCTTCGGACTTTTGATGGCGCGCTTGCCCGCGTTGGCCGCATACGGTCTGAGCAGATGCACCATGCCCGAGGCTTTCAGGATGGATAGCCAGTGATTGCAGGTTTTGACCTCTACGCCCACATCGCGCGCCAGTTCCGAGACGTTGAGCACCGCCCCGGTACGCGCCGCGCAGGAAATCAGAA
>JAFSWK010000177.1 GCA_017444505.1 Rhodocyclaceae bacterium
GCCCTGTTTTATGCGGCGGTTCATCCTGTAACCGTTTGGGGCAAATGATTATTTGCCCCTACGGGTCATGCCATCACCATCGTTCCCCGTTTTCTGCGTCCGTACCGGTTTGGTCGTGGCGCGGGGGGTGGTTTTTTGTGCGTGCGGCATTTCCGTGTGCGCGATTCCGCAGGGGACGCAAAACATCGTTTTGCGTCCCCTGCGGGTTCGGTTATGCGGAAAGCGCCGATTCCTGCTACACTTCGCGCCCGTGGCGGGTCTCCCCGCATTGCGTCGCGGCGAACCTGGTCAGGGCCGGAAGGCAGCAGCCATAGTCGCATTGCGCAAGTGCCGGGGGTCAGGCTCGCCACCCTTTCCTCTCAGAACACGTCCGTTGTATCGCGCCAGCCGAAGCTGGCGCGTGTCATTTCTTCCCGCATGAGTTACCAAGTTCTGGCCCGCAAGTGGCGTCCCAAATCGTTTGCCACGCTCATCGGGCAAGAGCATGTGGTGCAGGCGCTCACGCACGCGCTGGATACAGGCCGCCTGCATCACGCCTGGCTCTTCACCGGCACGCGCGGGGTGGGCAAGACGACCATCAGCCGCATTCTGGCCAAGGCGCTCAATTGCGAGAACGGTATCTCGTCCGCGCCTTGCGGTCAGTGCGGTGCGTGCCGCGCGATTGATGCCGACCGCTTTGCGGATTACGTGGAAATGGATGCGGCCTCGAACCGTGGCGTCGATGACATGGCCGCGCTGCTCAATCAGGCGGTCTATGCGCCGGTGGCCGGGCGCTTCAAGGTCTATATGATTGACGAAGTGCACATGCTCACCGGCCATGCTTTCAACGCCATGCTGAAAACGCTGGAAGAGCCGCCGGAGCACGTCAAGTTCATTCTGGCGACGACCGACCCGCAGAAAATCCCCGTCACCGTCCTTTCGCGCTGCCTGCAATTCAACCTCAAACAGATGGCCGCGCCCGCGATTTGCGCGCATCTGGAAAACATTTTGACGCAGGAGGCCGTGCCCTTTGAGGCCAGCGCGCTGCGCCACATTGCGCGCGCGGCCAATGGTTCGATGCGCGATGCGCTTTCCTTGCTGGACCAGAGCATCGCCCACGGCGCGGGCACGGTGCGCGAGGCGCAGGTGACGCAAATGCTGGGCACGGTGGGCGAGGAACACCTCTACGCGCTGCTCGATGCGCTGGTTGCGGGCGATGTGCCCGCGCTGGTGGCAGAGGCGGATGCGATGCTTGCCCGCAGCCTGTCGTTTGCCAGCGCGCTGGCCGACCTTGCCCGCCTGCTCTATCGCGTCGCGCTCTGCCAGCAGGCGCCGCAGGCCATTGCGGACGAGGCCGAACGCGCGGCCTTGCAACGCTATGCCAGCGCGTGGGATGCCGAGTTTTTGCAGCTTGCCTATCAGATTGTGTTGCACGGCCAGCGCGATTTGCCGCTGGCGCCGGATGAATACACCGGCTTTACGATTACGCTGCTGCGCCTGAACGCTTTTCGCCCGGAAACCGTGCCGCCGATGAACGGCGCATACACCCCTTCCGCGCCGTCTGCACCGTCCGCCGAAAACAGGCCGCCCGCGCCAGAGGCTGCGCTGGAAGCCACGCCCGCGCAGGAAGCCGAAGCGCCTGCGTCAAACGTCCTGGGCGCAATAAATTGCGCCCCTACACGGGCGGGCGCGGCGGACACAAACACGGGGGGCGACCACACGCCCGAAGCGCCGCCCGCCGCCGAGCCGCCTCAAGGCGGGCGCAGCCCCCTCGGGGGGCAGAGAGTGACAGCCGCGCAAAGCGCGGCTGGCGCGAACGTGGGGGTCGTCCACTCGCCGGAACCCGCTGCCGCCGTGCCCGAACCCGCGTCAGAAGCGCAACCGGCGTCCGCGCCGTCTGAAAATCCTGTGCTGCGCGCACTGGAAAACCAAGACTGGCGCACGGTAGAAACGTTGCTGGCGCTCACCGGCCAGCGCGCGCAGCTTGCCGGGCGCTGCGAATGGCTGCGCTGGCAAGCGCCGGAGCTGCATTTGCGGCTGCATCCGGATGACCGCCATTTGAGCGAAGGCACCTTGCCGCGCGAACTCGAAGAACTGCTGGCCGAACACCTCGGCCAGCCCGTGCGCCTGCGCATTGAACTGGCCGCGCCGCAGGGCGAGACGCCGCACCAGCGCCGCCGCGCCGAAAAAAGCGCGCGTCTGGATGCCGCCCGGCAAACCTTGCTGGATGCGCCGCTGGTCGGCCAGCTTATGAACGACTATGGCGCCGCGCTGGACGAACGCTCGCTGGAAGTGCTCGCGCGCGCCAAACCATCCACTTCACCCACACCGGAGGAACCCACGCCATGATGAAAGGCGGACTCGCCGGCCTGATGAAACAGGCCCAGCAAATGCAAGCCAATGTCCAGAAAATGCAGGAACAAATCGCCCAGATGGAAATCGAAGGGCAAGCGGGCGCGGGCATGGTCAAAATTGTCATGACTGGCAAACACGACGTGCGCCGCGTGAGCATCGACCCCAGCGTGATGGACGACCGCGAAATGCTCGAAGACCTCATCGCCGCCGCCGTCAATGACGCCGTGCGCCGCATCGAGAGCACCACGCAGGAAAAAATGTCTGGCTTCACCGCCGGGCTGAACCTGCCGCCGGGCATGAAGCTGCCCTTCTGAGCGCGCCGCAGGCTGCACGCGCATGTCTTCCCCGCTCGAAGCCTTGCTGGAATCGCTGCAAGCCTTGCCGGGCATCGGCGCGCGCTCGGCGCAGCGGCTGGCCTGGCATTTGCTGCAAAACGACCGCGAGGGCGCTGCCCGTCTGGTGCGCGCGCTCGATGGTGCGCTGTCCAGCCTGCGCCACTGCGCCCGCTGCAATGGTTTCACCGAAGGCGAAGTCTGCCCGCGCTGCGCTGACCCGGAGCGTGATGCCAGTGTGCTGTGCGTTGTCGAAACCCCGGCGGACCTGGCCGTTCTGGAACAGACCCACGGCTATCGCGGTCACTATTACGTGCTGATGGGGCGCATTTCGCCGCTCGACGGCATCGGCCCGCGCGAACTGGCGCTGGAACGGCTCATTGCGCGCGCCTGCGACGGGCAAGTGCGCGAACTCATCCTCGCCACCAATTTCACCAACGAGGGCGAAGCCACCGCCCACTGGATTGCCCGCCGCCTGCACGCGCAGCCCATCCGCATCAGCCGCATTGCCCGTGGCGTGCCCGTGGGCGGCGAACTCGAATACACCGACCCGGGCACGCTCGCCCAGGCCATTCTGGAACGGCGCACCGTGCAGGACGCCGCCTGCTGACGCGCCCGTTTGTACGCCCGATTTACACAAGGAACCCGCACCATGTTTTCCGGCATCATCGCGGCCTGTGGCCGCATCGAACACGTCGAACCGCTGGCCGACGGCATCCGCATCACCGTGCACGCCGCAGGGCTGGATTGCGCTGACCTCGCACTGGGCGACAGCGTCGCCAACAGCGGTGTGTGCCTGACCATCACGCAGCTTGACGCCGCCGCCCATCGGCTGACGTTTGAAGTCTCGCGCGAAACGCTCAACTGCACCGTCGGTCTTGACCAAGTCGGCGTTGAAGTCAATCTGGAAAAAGCCCTGCGGCTGGCCGACCGCCTCGGCGGTCATCTGGTCAGCGGGCACGTCGACGGCATGGGCGAAGTCGTGCAGTTTCACCCGCTGGGTGAGAGCCATCACCTGCGCATCCGCGCGCCGCAAAATCTGGCGCGCTACATCGCCCGCAAGGGTTCGATTGCCGTCAATGGCGTGAGCCTGACCACCAACACCGTCGAAGGCTGCGAATTTGAAATCAACCTGATTGCCCACACGCTCGCCCACACCAATTTGCGCCATCTCGCGCCCGGCGCGCGGGTAAATCTGGAAATCGACCTCATCGCCCGCTACGTCGAACGCATGATGAACGCCGACGGCGGTCAATAACATTACAATTCCCCCCCCAACACCAAAACGCCCGCCCACCATGAGCATCCTTGCCCCCATTGCAGACATCATCGCCGACATCCGCGCTGGCCGCATGGTCATCCTGATTGACGACGAAGACCGCGAAAACGAAGGCGACATCATCCTCGCCGCCGAATTTGTCACCCCCGAGGCCATCAACTTCATGGTCACGCACTGCCGTGGCCTCGTTTGTCTGGCGCTGGACGAGCGCCGCTGTCGCCAGCTTGGGCTGGAACAAATGGTGAAAGACAACCGCGCCCCGCACGGCACCGCCTTCACCGTCTCCATCGAAGCGGCCACCGGCGTGAGCACCGGCATTTCCGCTCACGACCGCGCCCGCACCATTCAGGTCGCCGTCGCCCGCAACGCCCGTCCGGAAGACATCGTCATGCCCGGCCACATCTTCCCGCTCACCGCCAAAAGCGGCGGCGTGCTCATCCGCGCCGGTCACACCGAAGCCGGTTGCGACCTTGCCCAGCTTGCCGGACTGGAACCGGCGGCGGTCATCTGCGAAGTGCTCAAAGCCGACGGCAGCATGGCGCGCCTGCCTGACCTGGTCGAATTTGGCCGCGAACACAATCTGAAAATCGGCGCCATCCGCGACCTCATCGAATACCGCGCCGCCACCGAACAACTCGTCGAACGCATCCACGAACAGCCCATCCGCAACCCGTGGGGCGAATTCCGCCTCAGCGCCTTCCGCGACACCACCACCGGCGACATCCACTTCGCCCTCGCGCATGGCGACATCCGCCCCGAGCGCGAAACCATCGTGCGCGTGCACGAAGGCATCAACTTCCTCGACCTGCTCCACCCCGCCCACCACCCCGGCGGCACGGCGCTGCCCGAAGCACTGACGCAAATCCAGCGCGCCGAACAAGGCGTGCTCGTGCTGCTCTACCGCGCGCAAAGCGGCGAAGAAATCTTTCAGCGGCTGACCGACGCCGCCCGCCCCGCGCAATGGGACCCGCGTCTGTCCGGCGTCGGCGCGCAAATTTTGCGCGACCTGGGCGTGGGCAAAATGCGCCTGCTCATGACCAACCCGCAAAAGATTCCGAACATGACCGGCTTTGGTCTGGAAATCGCCGGTTTCGTGCAACCCGCCGCCCAGGAATAACCCGCATGGCACACCACAACACCGCCCCCCTGCCGCCGCTCGACGCCCACGGCCTCAACATCGCCATCGTCCATTCCCGCTTCAACCCCGACATCTGCCACGGCCTGCTGGAAGCCTGCCGCGCCGAACTCGCGCATCTGGGCGCGCGCACGGTGGACGTATTCGCCGTGCCCGGCGCGCTGGAAATCCCCGTCGCCCTGCAAAGCCTCATCGAACGCCACCCCGACCACTACCACGCCGCCATCGCGCTGGGCGCCGTCATCCGGGGCGAAACCTATCACTTTGAACTCGTCGCCAACGAATCCGCCGCTGGCATCACCCGCGTGGGTCTGGACTACAACTGCCCGATTGCCAACGGCATCCTGACCACCGAAGACGAAGCGCAAGCGCGCGCGCGCATGGTCGAAAAAGGCAAGGACTGCGCCCGCGCCGCCGTCGAAATGGCGCTGTTTCAGCGCGCGCTGGCGCGCCCGTAAAGGAACCCTGCCCATGAGCACCGGCTCTCGCCACTCCCGCCACCGCGCCCGCGAATTTGCCCTGCAAGCCATCTACCAATGGCTGCTTTCCGGCAACTCGCAGGAAGTCATCGAAGCGCATTTTGCGCAAGTCTCCGGCTTTGAGCGCGCCCATCCCGAGTTTTTTCACCAGCTCGTCGACGCCGTCCTGCACCATGCCAGCGAACTGCGCGACGCCTTTTCTCCCTTCCTCTCGCGGCTGGTGAGCGAAATTTCCCCCGTCGAACACGCCATTTTGCTCATTGCCACCGAAGAACTGCGCCACAGCCCCGAAACACCCGCCCGCGTCATCCTCAACGAAGCCATCGAACTGGCCAAAGCCTACGGCGCCACCGACGGCCACAAATTCATCAACGGCGTACTCGACAAACTCGCCGCCCACCTGCGCCCGCACGAACTGGGCGGCTAAGACGCGCCTGCGTTGTCCGCTTCCGGCAGGCAGTAGTGGCGGGCTTTGCGCTCGCCCCGGGCGGTGATGAGGCCGTTCGCCACCATGCTGGCCAACACTTTGCGCGCCCCTGCCGGTGACAGACCAAGCACCTGCGAGACTTCGCCCGCGCGAATCTGCTTCTTCGCTTGCAACAGCCTGAGCACGGCATTGTGCTGCATGGCCGTTTTATCGCTACTTTTATCGCTACTTTTATCGCTACTTTTCCTGCGCCTCGCTGCGCCGTCATGCAGGTTTTCCAGGCCATCCCGAACAATTTCCAGCATGAATTCCACAAACCCCGTGCTATCCGCGCGGGCGTCCGCCCTGCCCAGTTCACGGTAATACTCCGCCTGACGGCTCTGGATGAGTTCCTCAATGGGCAGCCAGAAAAACAGGGGTGTCCAGGTGCCCAGCAGCAAGGTGTGCCACATGCGCCCCATGCGGCCATTGCCGTCTGCAAAAGGATGGATAAATTCAAACTCGTAGTGAAACACCGCGCTCTTGACCAACGGGTGTAGTGGCGAGGTCGCGCACCAATCAAACAGGTTGTGTACATGCTGTTCGACCAGTCTTGCGGGCGGTGCCGCATGTACCAGCCTGTCGCCGTCGAACACGCCCACTGCCGAAGCGCGAAAGCGGCCATTTTCTGGCACCAGCCCCGCCATCATCAACGCATGTGCCCGCAACAGGTCATCGACGGAATACGGATTGAGCGTCAGCATCAATTCGTATGCCTCATAAGCGTTTTTCACTTCACGGATTTCATTGGGATTGCCCAATACCCGCTTGCCCGCGATGATGGCCGTCACCTGTTCCAGCGAAAGGGTATTGTGTTCAATGGCAAGAGAGGAATGAATCGTCCGGATGCGGTTTTTGCGCCGCAAATGCGGACTGAGTACCGCGCCCGCCTGAACGGATATTCTGCCCAGCCGCTCGCAGATTTCCGCCACGAAGCGCAGCATGTTATCGGTCAGGGAAAAGGGGGGCCTGTACTCGCCCATGACTACACCATCCTCAACTTGACCGCGCACCCGGTCTTCTTCAACGCGCCGGAATGCCTGCACATGCAGCCCTCACCGGCTGGAATCGCCACAAATTCTATCACCGGCAAAAATCCTTCCGGGCGGCTGCGCTGCGCTATCTGCCCGCGCGCAGCCACTGCTGGCGTTCTTCTGGCGGCATTTTTTCGATGGCGTAGCGCAAGGCGGTGCGGGGCATTTCATGGGCGTGCTGGCGCAGGAAGTCGCGCAGCAATTCCATGCTGACCCGCTTGCCCATCTCGCGCAGCATCCAGCCGACGGCTTTGTGCATCAGGTCGTGCGGGTGATGCAGGTGCATTTCGGCGTAGCGCAAACACCATGCGGGTTCGCCCTGCTGCAAGGGTTTCCAGGTGCACACCATGCTGATGCGCTGGCGCCAGAGGTTATCGCTGGTCGCCTGCGCGTCCAGAATGCGGCGCTTGTCGCCCAGACGGGTAGGCAACAGCAGCCAGTGGCCGACAATTTTGGGCGCGGAGACGTCGACCAAATCCCAGTTGTTGGCGCGTTCGGCGTGGCGCAGGTACAGCGTCAGGATTTCGTCGCGCCGCGCGATGGCGGCATCTTCCTGAACGCAGCGCGGGCGGCTTTGCTGCTCGAATTGCGCCACCAGCAACAACAAGCCGCACAGCCGCACTTCGTGCCAGGGCGAGTGCAAGAGCGTGACAATCTCGTCCAGCGGCGTGCCTTTCGCCTGTTTTGCCACCGCCCGCGTCTGCCCCACCTTGATGCCCAAAAACTGGTCACCATGGCCGTACTGCCCCGGCGCGGTCTTGAAAAAACGCATCAACGCCTGCCGCTGCGCCTCGTTTTGCAGCGCGCACAGATGCGCAATGATTTCCTGTGCCGAACGCATCAGACGCTTACTCCTGCGTGACCCAAATCAGTTTTTCCGTGTCGTACCCGCGCCGGCGCGCCTCGGCAAGCAAGGCGTTTTTGGCCTCTGCGGTGATTTTCGGGGTGCGGGCAAGCAGCCAGAGATAGTGGTCGCCGCTGCTGCCAATCAGCGCATGTTGATAGTCCGCATCCAGCCACAGCACGCGATAGTCGGAATAGAACGGGCCAAAGAACGATACGCGCAGCAAGGCGGGGGTATCCGTGCGCCGCGCCAGCCCTTTGGCCGTTTTCGGCGCACCATTTTTGACGCCCGTATTCACTACGTCAATTCCGCCATCCGCGCGCAACACGTACTGGGCGCGGGTTTGCTGCTGGCCGCGTTCAAAAATGTGGTCAAAACGCGCGATTTCATACCACGAACCCAGAAAGCGATTCACATCAAACGCGCCGACCACGGCATTATCCACCGTGCATTCGCCCCGCCTCAACAACAGGGCGCGCAGGGCGGTAAATATGGCAGTGATTTTCATGTTTCCCTCACTGTGTCTTTTCGCCGGGATGCGCGCGCAGCCAGCGCAGCATTTTTTGTCCGGCGCGGCCATCGGCTTCCATGCCGGCGCGTTGCTGCAAATCGCGGATGGCTTTGCGTGAGGCGCTGCCCAACATGCCGTCGACTTCGCCGATGTCGTAGCCGTGCGCAATCAGGGCGCGTTGCACTTCACGGCGTTCTTCGCGCGAAAGGCCGGGGTCGTCGGTCGGCCAGGGGTGTTGCGGCGCGGCGCTGCCGCCGCGCAGCGCGTCCGAGAGCAAGGCAATGGCCAGCGCGTAGCTTTCTGCGGCGTTGTAGGAATAAATGGCGTCGAAATTGCGCGAAACCAGAAACGCCGGGCCTTCTTTGCCAGCGGGCAAGAGCAGTCCGGCTTTCCAGTCGTCCGCAGGCAAGGGGCGGCCATCGACCCGTGTGACGCCGCGCGCTGCCCATTTCGAGAGTGGCTGTTTGTTTTTGCGCGAAGCGCCCGACACGTCCAGCCCTGCGGGCAGTTTGACTTCCATGCCCCACGGCAGGCCGCTGCGCCAGCCGGCGTTGTGCAAGAAATTCGCCGTGGAAGCCAGCGCGTCGGGCACGTTGCCGACCAGGTCGCGCCGTCCGTCGCCGTCAAAATCCACCGCTGTGCGCAAGAAGGTCGAGGGCATGAATTGCGTGTGGCCAAAGGCGCCCGCCCAGGAGCCGACCAGTTGTTCAGCGGGCACGTCGCCGCTGTCGGCAATTTTCAGGGCGCTGAAAAACTCTTGCCGGAAATAGCTCTGCCGCCGCCCGAAGCACGAAAGCGTGGCCAGCGATTGCAACAGCGGTTTTTTGCCGAAACTTTGCCCGTACTTGCTTTCCACGCCCCACACGGCGACCACCGTGGCCGCATCGACGCCATAGCGTCGCGCCACCTGCGCCAGCGCGTCCTGCCAGCGCGTCAGCATGGCGCGGCCATCGCGCACGCGCTCGTCATCGACCAGTCCGGCCAGATAGTCCCAGATGGGCGTGCGAAACTCCGGCTGGTAATCCAGCGATTCCAGCACGCCGCCATCGGGTTTCAGCCCCGCCGTCAGGCGCTGGAAACCGGCCTCGGACACGCCCGCCTTCACCGCCGCGCCGCGCAGCCCCTGCACGCAGCGGGTCAATTCGGCGGCGTCCGGCTCCGCCGCAGCCACGTTACCCATTGCCCCGCTCAGACACAGCGCCGAGAGCACACCGAAAAAAGCAGAAAAACGCATAACCATCCCCACAAAGAAAGAAAACTGGCAGACAAACACAGCGCCGCGCCGGTCATTGTCCGACATGGGCGTTTGCGGTATTATCCCTCGTTTCCTCGCGGCGCGCGCCGCCCGGATTGCGGAGAGGTACCGAAGTGGTCATAACGGCGCCGACTCGAAATCGGATGGTCAGGGAAACCTGGCACAAGGGTTCGAATCCCTTCCTCTCCGCCATCTTTCCTTTCCCATGCCTGCCCATCTCATTCTTGGCGGCGCCCGCAGCGGCAAAAGCCGTTACGCCGAAACCCTCGCCGCGCAAAGCGCCTTGCCCGTCACACTGATTGCCACCGCGCAGGCGCTGGATGCGGAAATGGCGCAGCGCATCGCGCATCACCGCCAACACCGCCCCGCCCACTGGCACGTCATTGAAGAACCCATCGCGCTCGCGCACACGCTGCGCCAGCTCGTTGCCGCGCCATGCGCCATCATTATCGACTGCCTCAGCCTGTGGCTTGCCAACCTGCTGGGCGACTGGCAACCCGCCGCGCCAGACGCTCCGCCCGCGCCGCCACCAGCCTGTTTGTCGCAGCAAACCGACGCCCTGTTCGCGCTGCTGTCCACGCTGCCCGCGCATGTGCAACTGCTGCTGGTCGCCAACGAAGTCGGCCTCGGACTGGTGCCGGAAACGCCGCTTGGCCGCCTCTACCGCGACGAAGCCGGTCGTTTGAACCAGCGCCTGGCCGCGCAATGCGAGCGCGTCACCCTGCTCGTCGCCGGTTTGCCGCTGGCGCTCAAAGGCGCACCGCCTGCTTGACGCGCACGCGCCCCGCGCCCTATAATCGCCATTCTCTTTGGGGGTCGTTAGCTCAGTTGGTAGAGCAGCGGACTTTTAATCCGTTGGTCGCAGGTTCGAGCCCTGCACGGCCTACCAAAAAACACCAAGCCAGTCCGCGCGACTGGCTTTTTTGTTTTCCCTGTCTCCGTCCGCAGCTACGCCTGCGTGTCTTGACGCCCCCGACGTGTTGGAATCGCTGCAATTTACGCGGCGATTTTGCGCTGTATTTGCCGCACATCCGGCTCACCCCTGTCCGCCTGCCTGTCCGCCGCCCTGTCCGGACAACAGGCTTTCCCAAACGCGCCAGCCCGCCTGTTTGCGCCCGCCCGTGCGGGCATCATCCGTCAGCCCCAGCAATTTGCACATCATCTCCACCGGCTCGGTCGCCTTGATTTTCTCGTGCTCGTACACCGCCCGCTTTTGTGCCGCAATCAACAGCGCCATGCCGTTGAATGTCTCCGGCTCCTTGCCCGCCGCTTCCGAATCCGCAGCCTCCTCACCGGCGGCCAAGGCTTTCCCGGCATCCGACAGCGTCACCGAATCGGCACTTTCTGCCGCTGCGGAATTTGCCGCCGCGCGGCTTTCCTGCCGCTGCGCCGAGAGCGCCGCAACGCTGCGAAACAAGGTGGTGTAATGGCTGGACTGAATCAGGTCGATGCTCATGGTCGTCTCCGCTGGGAAGGAATGGTTACTTCTTCCCTTGCAGGTTTCGTGCCAGTTGCAGCAAAAGAGCGGCGCGAGCGTGAGACGCAGGTTTAGCGCGCTTCTTCGGGCGCGGTGAACAGGGCGATGGATTCGACGTGCGAGGTGTGCGGGAACATGTTGGCCGCGCCTGCGCAGACGAGGCGGTAGCCTTTTTCATGTACCAGCACGGCGGCGTCGCGCGCCAGCGTTGCGGGGTTGCAGGAAACATAAACAATGCGCCGGGGGCGCACTTGTCCGCCGAGCGCCTTGACCACGGCAATGGCGCCTTCGCGCGGCGGGTCGATGAGCAGGCGGTCGAACGCGCCGCAGGCGGCGAGGCTGTCTTCGCTGGCTTCAAAGAGATTGACGGCGTGGAAGGTGCAACGTTCCGCCAGACCGTTTTTGCGCGCGTTTTCCAGTGCGCGGGCGGTGAGCGCCTCGCTGCCTTCCAGCCCGGTGACGCGCGCGCCCCGCCGCGCAATGGGCAGGCTGAAATTGCCCAGCCCGCAAAAAAGGTCGCCGACGTGCTCGCCGGGCTGCGGGGCGAGCAACTGCATGGCGCGGCGCATGAGCATCTGGTTGACGCCGACGTTGACCTGCGTGAAGTCGTTGGGGCGAAATTCCAGCGTTACACCAAATTCGGGCAGACTGTATTGCAGCGCGGGTGCCTCCTGCGGGTGCAGGCGGTAGACGCTGTCGACGCCCGCCGGTTGCAGCCAGACCTGCACGCCGTGCGTGCGGGCAAATTCGGCAAACAGCGCGTCATCGGCGGCGGTGATGGGTTCCAGATTGCGAAACACCAGCACGGTAGTGTTTTCCGCCACGGATACTTCGATTTGCGGCAGGCGTTCGGCAATGGAAAGCGCGCCGGTGAGCTGGCGCAGCGCGGGCAGCAGGGCGGAAATGGCCGGCGGCAGGATTTCGCAGCTTTTCATGTCTGCGATGTAGCTGGAACGGCGCTCGTGAAAGCCCACTAACATGCCGCCTTTTTTGGGCACCAGCCGCACACTCAGCCGCGCGCGGGTGCGATAGCCCCAGTCTGCGCCGCTGATGGCGGGCAGCAGATATTCGGGGCGCAGGCGGGCGATGTGCCAGAAGGCGTCTTCCAGCGCGCGCTGTTTCGCGGCCAGTTGCGCACGGGCGTCAAAATGCTGCATCGAGCAGCCCCCGCAATGGCCGTACCACGCGCAACGCGGCGCCACGCGCTGGGCGCTGGCGCGAATCAGGCGGCTAATCTGGGCTTTTTCAAACGTGGGTTTGCGGCGGTAGACGGAAAAATCGACTTGTTCGCCCGGCAGCGCGGCATCGACGAAGATGGTTTTGCCTTCGTGATGCAACACGCCCCGTCCTTCCAGGTCCAGCGATTCGATGGTGCCGATGGGCATGGCGTGCTTCTCCGTGATGCGACAAAAAGGGCGGAAAAAACAAGACGCCCAAGCGCGGAAGGCTTGGGCGTCTCTGGCGTGTCTGGTCGGGGAAAGAGGATTCGAACCTCCGGCCCCTGCGTCCCGAACGCAGTGCTCTACCAGGCTGAGCTATTCCCCGAGGCGCGCGGCGCGTTTTAGTGGTCACGCGAGTGCGCGAAAGCGGCCAATTCTAGCAGCGTGTCTTTGAAAATGGAAGCAGGCAACGGCGCGAGCGCGGCGCTGGCCTGTGTGATTTCTTCGCTGGCGGCGTCGCGGCAGGCGTCCAGCGCGCCGGTGCGGTGGATGATGTCGAGCACGGCGGCGAAATCTTCGCGCCCGCCTTCCTCAATGGCGCGGCGCACGCGCGCGGCATCGTCCGCATTGCCGCGCTGCATGGCGAAAATCAGCGGCAGGGTGGTTTTGCCTTCGGCCAGATCGTCGCCCAGGTGCTTGCCCAGCCGCGCTTCGTCGGAACAATAATCGAGCACGTCATCAATAATCTGAAAGGCCGTGCCCAGGTGCATACTGAAGCGCGCCAGCCCTTCTTCGACTTCGGCGGGCTGCCGACCCAGCACCGCGCCCAGACGGGCGGCGGCTTCAAAGAGCTTGGCGGTCTTGTAATGCACAACGCGCAGATAGCCTTCACGGTCCAGACTGGCATCGTGGCAGTTGAGCAGTTGCAGCACTTCGCCTTCGGCGATGATGTTGGTGGCGTCGGACAAAATTTGCATGACGCGGATGTCATCAACGCTGACCATCATCTGAAAGGCGCGCGAATAGAGAAAATCGCCCACCAGCACGGAAGCGGCGTTGCCAAACAGCGCATTGGCCGTCTGCCGCCCCCGGCGCAGTTCGGATTCATCGACCACATCGTCGTGCAGCAAGGTGGCGGTGTGGATGAATTCGACGGTGGCGGCCAGCTCGTGATGGTGCGTGCCTTGGTCATACCCGCAGGCGCGCGCGCTCAACAGCAACAGCGCCGGACGCAGCCGTTTGCCGCCGCTGTGGATGATGTAATCGGCAATCTGGCGAATGAGCACGACTTCCGAATGCAGCCGCGCGCGGATCACCGCATCGGTGGCGCGCATGTCTTCGGCAATCGGGGCAAGCAGGCTGGGAATGGACAAAACGAAAGCTCCGGCAACCCTGTGGCAAAACGGGCGATAGTATGGGGCGGGGCGAGACTCGTCAAGAATCCCGCAAATTCCCTTAACGGCGCGCGGCAGTTCGTGGAAAATACCGGCCTGTTAGCGGTTGTCAGGAAGTTGTAGACATGAAGTATGGTTTGAAAATCGCGCTGGTGCAGGGCAATTTTACGGTGGGCGATATTGCGGGCAATCTGCGCCGCTTGCGCGATGCGCTGGCCGAGGCGCGGGCGATGGGGGCGCAGATGCTGGTGACGCCGGAACTGGCGCTCTCTGGTTATCCGCCCGAAGACTGGCTGGAACAGCCGGATTTTCACGTCAGCCACGAGGCGGCGCTGGCGCAGATTCAGGCACAGTGCGACGACGTGGCGCTGGTGCTGGGGCATGTGGCGCGCGAAGAGGGCTGTTTGTACAACGCCGCCAGCGTCTTTCACGAAGGGCGGCGCATCGCGCATTACCGCAAGCGGATGTTGCCCAACTATGGCGTCTTTGACGAAGCGCGCCACTTCGTGCCGGGCGATGGCGATTGCATGTTTGAATTTGCCGGGCAGCGCATCGCGCTGGCCATCTGCGAAGACCTCTGGGCACCGGGGCATGTGCTGATGATGCAGTCGGCGGATTTGACCATCAGCCTGAACGCTTCGCCCTTCGACCTGGAAAAGCATCCGCAGCGGCTGGCCGTGCTGCGCGGGCACGCGCGCGCGC
>JAFSWK010000014.1 GCA_017444505.1 Rhodocyclaceae bacterium
AGCGCGATTCGCTGATGGGACAGGCGATGGAAATCGGCGTGCTGGAATCCACCGGCCACCGCTGGCAGGATGACGCGGCGCTGCTCGCCGGTTTGACGCGCGTCACCAGCGAAGACGTGCAGGCCGTCGCCCGCCGCTATTTCTCGCCGGAGCAGATGAACCGCGCCGAGTTGATTCCCGACCAGGAAGCGGCGGGAAAAACGCCCCAATCCTGAAATCCAAAACCTGAAACCCCGTTTTTGCACAGAGGCTTATACCGTCATGCCCCGCATTTCCCGCACTTTTCTCGCCCCGCTTTTTGCCGCCGCCCTCACGCTTGCGCCGACGCTTGCCTGCGCCGTGCCGAAAATCGAGCACTGGCAGCTTGCCAATGGTGCCAGCGTGCATTGGGTAGAAACCCGCGCCCTGCCGATGCTGGATATTGAAGTCGCGTTTGCCGCTGGCAGCGCCTTTGAACCCGCCGAACGTGCGGGTCTGGCGGAACTGGCCGCCGAACTGCTACCCACCGGCGCGGACGGTTTGAGCGAACAGCAAATTGCCGACCGTCTGGCCGACACCGGCGCGCTGCTCAATACCCACGCCGACACCGACCGCGCCAGCCTCACCCTGCGCACGCTGGCCGAGCCTGCCCAGCGCGACGCCGCGCTGGAACTCACCGCGCAGATTCTCGCCGCGCCCACCTACGCTGCCGACGTGGTCAAACGCGAAAAAGGCCGCGCCATCGAGTCGCTGAAAGACGCCCGCACCCGCCCTGGCCCGCTGGCCGGTGAAGCCCTCACCCGCGCCCTGTACGGCACAACGCCTTACGGCCACGTCGCCACGGAAGACACGCTGGAGGCCATCACGCCCGCCAACCTGCGCGAATTTCATCGCCGTCTGTACACCGCCGACAATGCCCGCATCACCATCGTCGGTCAGGCCACGCGCGAAGAAGCGCAAAAGATTGCCGAACAGCTCACCGCGCACCTGCCGCGTGGCGAGCGTCTTGTTCCGCCCGCCGGCCCCAGCGCCGTCATGGCCGAGGCCGCCGGCAAGACCGAGCGCATCGCCAATCCTTCCAGCCAGGCGCACATTTTGATTGGCCAGCCGCTGCTCACCCGCACCGACCCCGATTACTACCCGCTGCTGGTCGGCAATTACGTGCTCGGCGGCGGCGGCTTTGTTTCGCGGCTCACCAGCGAAGTGCGCGAAAAGAACGGTCTGGCCTACAGCATCGCCAGCTATATGGAACCGCGCACCGCGCCCGGCCCCTTCGTCATCAGCCTGCAAACGCGCGGTCGTCAGGCGGATACGGCGCTGAAAATCGTGCGCGACGTATTGCAGGAATTTCTCGCCAATGGCGTGCGCGCCGACGAACTCAAAGCAGCGCAAGACAACATGGTCAACGGCTTTGGTCTGAAACTGGATTCCAACGCCAAGATTCGCGCGTATGCGGCGATGATTGCCTTCTACGACCTGCCGGACGACTGGCTGGAAACGTGGCCGAAAAACGTCGCCGCCGTCACCGTCGAAGCCGTGCAAGACGCCTGGCGCCGCCGCCTGCACGCGGACGCGCTGGCCACCATCGTCGCCGGCGGCGAAGGCGACACCGACGAACACCCCGCGCCGCCGCCGCCGGGCGCGG
>JAFSWK010000178.1 GCA_017444505.1 Rhodocyclaceae bacterium
CGCAATGCGCAGGCTGTTTTTCACCGTGCGCGTGCCATCGCCCAACCCTGTCGAGCCATCATCGCCGCGACCCGTAGAAATGCGCGAACCCCGTTTCACCATCTGCATCCTGCCTCTGTGAAATGTCAAACTTTTCCGTGCGCCCTCAGCCCACCGCCGGCAGCGCCTTCATCGTCACCTCTCTGTCCAGCGCCTCAAGCGCCGCATCCAGCGCAGCGCGGTCGTCTTCGGCCAGCAGACGCGCCCCCTCGTTGGAACGCAAAAAATCCAGCGCCGCCGCCGCCGCCACATGTTTTTTCAGCGACGCCTGCCAAATCCACAACTCGCCTTCGCGGTCTGCCGGCACATCGGAAATCATCCCTTCCTCATCGGGCGTCTTGCCGCCATCCTGCCCCCCCAGGCGCAGCCGTCCGCGCCAGTAAAGTGCTTCAGCGCAAGACTGGTCTGCCGCCTTGCGCAACCAGTACAGTGCGCGTTTCACATCGCCGCCTTCCAGAAACGTCAGCGCCACTTCGCACTGCGCGTCGGCCTCGCCCGCATCCGCCGCCTTCAACCACGGATGGCACGCCATCGGCAAGGCCGCGCCTGCCGCTTTCAGCACATCGGCCAGCACCACCCGCGTCTGGTTGCCCGCACTATTGGGCGCCGTGCGCACGCTGCCATCGCCGATACGCCGCCACAGCGTGCGCCGGCTGATACCGCCCAGCGCTTCGGCGGTATTCAAGGTCACCAGCAATTCTTCTTCCATGTTTTCCTTTTCGCCCGCTCATGAAGGTAGCGAGCTTCGCGTCCGTCACGGCGTGTACTGTGCCAAAAAATTGCAAACCATACCAGTTGCCACAACGCGGACGTGCAGACGCAAGCGTCCGCAAAACGAGGCGACATGGCGCACAACGGCGCGCATCTACGGTGCTTGCCATACGAAAAACGCCCCGCGGCGGCGAGCCTGCGGGGCGCGGTGTTTTAGGGTGGGGCGTTCAGGCGATGAAGACGGGGTCGCAAAACACCAGCGTGCCATCCTTGCGCATCATGAGATTGTCGACGCTCAGAATGTCAGGCAGCACCTGGTATTCCTCAATGAAGTCAGAGAGCGCAGAGAGCGCTTCGCGCATGGTGTTATCAATGGAGAGCGGCTCTTTCAGCATGTGATAGAAAGCGATGCGCCCCATGTTCATGCCCAGCTGGCTCCATTTCTGGCAGGCTTGCCAGTAAAAGGCAGTGAGCCGGTGGGCAAGATCCGCCGCCGGCGAGTGTTCCACCAGCGGGTAGAGCTTTTCCATTTCGATGAGGTGAAACAGGTAACCCGATTGCGCACGCCCGACTACGCCCAGATCGGCATAGACGATGGGAAAGTGAATGCCGCGCGGGCGGTCTTCGGCGGTGAGCAAAAAATAATCGGCGGGCGAGCTGATGAGCTTGAGGACGTGATCCGGGTCATCCGCCTCAAACACGGCGCTGTATTCACCCCGCCCGATTTCACGCCGCCCGTGCAGCAGGGGGTGATCGGGTACGGGGTCAGGCAGGGTGATTTCGGGGCGGTCGAAAAGAACAGGCTCCGGCGCGTTGCCTTCGCCGGGACTGGATGCAGCGTTTTGCGCCATGATGCGTTGCCTCCTGTTCTGGTTATTCTGGTTGTTCTGTCAGGCGATGAGGTCCCGCGCAAAGGCGCGAGACCTCTTGACCCGGCTTAGGCCATGATGTTGTAGCCCGCGTCCACAAAGTGGATGCCGCCGGTGACCAGACGACCGGCGTCCGACACCAGGAAGGCGGCCAGCGCGCCAATATCCGTGGGCGTGACCAGTTGGTGCATGGGCGAACGTTCCACCGCCGCAGCCATCAGGCCATCAAACCCGGCAATACCGGATGCGGCGCGCGTCATCAGCGGCCCCGGAGAAATGGCGTTGACGCGGATGTTCTTGCCACCCAGCTCGGCGGCCATGTAGCGCGTGGCTGCTTCCAGCGCGGCTTTGCACAGCCCCATGACACCGTAGTGCTGAATGACTTTTTCGCTGCCCAGATAGGTCATGGTGAGCAGCGAGCCACCACCGGCTTTTTCCAGCAGCGGTTCGCAGGCGCGCGTGAGCCGCATGAAAGAGTGCGTGGAAATGTCCATCGCCAGCGCAAAGCCGTCAGCAGAGGTATCGACCACGCGCCCGTGCAGGTCGTCACGCTTGGCAAAGGCCATGCTGTGCACGGCGAAGTCGAGCTTGCCGTATTTGGCTTCAATCTTGCCGAAAGTGTCGGTCATGGTTTCCGGCTTGGTGACATCCATCAGGAACACGTCTTCAATGCCCAGACGGTTGATGACCGGCTCAATGAAGGCGAGCGTCTTTTCGTTCTGGTAGGTGATGATGACTTTCGCGCCCGCATCAATGAGGGATTCAGCCACCCCGGTGGAAATGGATTTTTCGTTGGCGATGCCGGTCACCAGACCAACTTTGCCGGTAAGGTCAACAAGATTCTGGGTCATGTTTGAAGCTCCTTTGCGTGGGAATAAAAACACAGCGAATGTCACGCCGGAGGCGATAATGAACCCGTTTCCACCTTTTGTGAACCCAGAAATATCAAGCAAACGCCCACTCGCCGCCCGCGCGGGCTTCTGTCAGAATGGCAAACTTCGCTTTTTTGGAACCCTTCACCATGACGCTTGCCCACCATATCGCTACCCTCGGCGCCCAGGCGCGCGCGGCTTCGCGCACGCTCGCCGCCGCTTCCTGCGCGCAAAAAAACGCCGCCCTGCACGCCATCGCCGAGGCTATCCAGCGCCAGCGCGCCGCACTGCTGGCCGCCAACGCGCAAGACTTGCAACGCGCCCGCGAGCAACAACTGGCACCCGCGATGATTGACCGCCTCACGCTCACCGAAAAAGGCATCGACGCGATTCTGACTTCGCTCGCGCAGGTCGCCGACCTGCCCGACCCCATCGGCGCGATGGATGACCTGCGCACGCGCCCGTCGGGTATTACAGTGGGCAAGATGCGCGTGCCGCTGGGCGTGGTGGGCATCATTTACGAGGCGCGCCCGAATGTCACCATCGACGCGGCGGCGCTGTGCCTGAAATCGGGCAACGCGGCCATTTTGCGCGGCGGCAAAGAGGCGCTGGCCAGCAACGTGGCACTGGCTGGCTGCATCGCGCAAGGTTTGCAACAGGCCGGGCTGCCCGCCCAGTGCGTGCAGGTGCTGGATACGCCTGACCGCGCCGCCGTCGATGCCATGGTGAGTTTGCCCGAGTGGATTGACGTCATCATCCCGCGCGGCGGCAAATCGCTCATTGAGCGCATCACCGCCAGCGCGCGCGTGCCGGTCATCAAGCATCTGGACGGCAACTGCCACGTCTACGTCGACGAGTCGGCAGATGCGCAAAAAGTGTTGCCAGTCATCGAAAACGCCAAAACGCAACGTTACGGCACCTGCAACACCGCCGAATCACTGCTCATCGCCCGCTCGGTCGCGCCCGCGCTGTTGCCCGAAATCGCCCGCACGCTGGCGCGTCACGAGGTAGAAATGCGCTGTTGCGCGGAGTCGCTCGCCTGTTTGCAGGCCGCCGGTCTGCCCGCGCCGTTGCTGCGCACGGCCACGGACGAAGACTGGGACGCAGAGTTTCTCGCGCCGGTGATTTCCGTGCGCGTGCTCACCGGGCTGGACGAGGCGATTGCCTGGATTAACCAGCACAGTTCCGGCCACACAGAAGCGATTCTGACCGAAAACCACAGCCACGCCATGCGCTTTTTGCGCGAAGTCGATTCGTCTTCGGTGATGGTCAATGCCTCCACCC
>JAFSWK010000179.1 GCA_017444505.1 Rhodocyclaceae bacterium
CCACCACCGACCTGCCCCTCATCCTCAACAGCACCGTCAAGCGCAGCCTCATGCAGGGCTTCGACGAGGCAAGCGAGACCTACGAGCAGTTCTGCGCGATGGACGGCTCCGTGCCGGACTTCCGCCCGCAGACCGTCGCCCGCCTGCTCGCCCCGCCGCCGACGCGCGAAACGCCCGCGCACGACCGCGACCTGCAACGGCTGGAAGAATCGCTTTCCGAACGCTTCGGCGCGCAAGCCCGCATTCGCGCCAACCGCAAAGGCGCAGGCGAACTGCGTTTGTCTTTTGGTTCGCTGGACGAACTCGACGGCCTGCTTGCCCGGCTGGGCGTGTCGGAAGACTGATAGCAGATAGTAGATAGCGGGCAGGATTCAGAACGATCTTCCAACCGCTGGTTTCTATCTTCTCGGCTCCGCCCGCCGGAGTCGGAGCCGGCCTGCCGACGGCAGGGCGGCGACGTGGAACGATTCATCGCGCCCAAAACGGTTGTGGGTGTGCCGTGGCGGATGACGGGCACGACGGATGCGGCGAGGCATGTAACCGGCGGCGGTGATGGGGGAAACGTCGCGGGCGCAATGAATTGCGCCCCTACCCGGCAACGGTTCCATTTGCCAGCATTGATTGCGGCATGGATGCGTTGGCGCGCGGGGGTCGTCTTACATGCGGATGCAGTTCTTGCCCGCGCTTTTTGCCTTGTAGAGCGCCTTGTCTGCCTGTTTAATCAGGGTGTTCTGGTTCGGCATGTCGGCGTGGCGCGCAGCCAGCCCGATACTCACGCTGCCCTTCCAGCATTCGCCGGGGGCAAATTCCACGCACAGTTTATTGACGTTGTCATGCACGCGGCGCGCCAGAAAGAAAGCATCGCGCAGCAAGGTGCCGGGCAGCACGATGAGGAATTCATCGCCGCCCAGGCGCGCCACGAGGTCATCGCCGCGCACCGCTTCGCGCAGGCAGGAAGCCACCGAACACAGCAGCTTGTCGCCGGCGTCGTGCCCGTAAGTATCATTGACCGACTTGAAGTGGTCGGCATCAATCATCATGCAGCACAGCGCCAGGTCGCGCTCTTGCGCCTCACCCCACAGGCGGTCCAGATAGCGCATCGCCTGCCGGCGATTGGGCAGGCCGGTGAGGGTGTCGGTGAAAGACAAGTCTTTCAGGTATTCATTGACCTTGCGCAGCGCCTCGGTGCGCTCGGCCACCTTCACTTCCAGCGAATCCTTCAGCATCTGCAATTCGTGACTGCGATCAAACATCGCATTGACCAGATTGAGCAGGATTTTCACCAGCGGCGCGCGCCGTTTGTCTTCTTCGTCGTATTTCTCAAAGGCTGCGGCGGGCGTCAGATTTTCCTCAATGGCCTTGATTTGCAAGGCCATGGAACGATCTTGCGTAAGAATGTGCAAGCCCAGCCAGCTAATCAGAAAATCCAGCAGCTGGCGACAGGCGGCAACATAGTTTTCTTCGTGCAAATCCATGAACATGGAAGAGGCGTAGGCGAGAAACTTGGTGTGGCTGTCGTAGTGCTCATCCACGTGGCGCAGATCCACCGAGAACAGCCGCATCAGTTTTTCTTCTTCGCTGAAATGGTACTTGGCGTAATCGGCCACTTCCGCGACGGTCACCTTGGCTTCTTCAAAGCTGAGCGCATTGGCCGCAATTCTATCGCCCAAGGCGTTGATCAGTACCACCAGGCGTCTATGCTGCTGGTCAACCGAATCAATGCGGACTTCAAAATCCTCGTTCCAGTCAAATGCCGACATGTAGTGCGCTCCAGCCACCCGAAA
>JAFSWK010000180.1 GCA_017444505.1 Rhodocyclaceae bacterium
CGGGCGAGATACTCGGCACCGTCTTGCGCGCCGATGGTGGCCATGATTTTGCCTTTGCCGCCGAGCAGGTGCAGGTTGTAGGCAATATTGCCGGCGCAGCCGCCAAACTCGCGGCGCATTTCGTTGACCATGAAGGAGACGTTCAGGATGTGAATTTGTTCGGGCAGGATGTGCTTTTTGAAATGGTCGGGAAAGACCATGATGGTGTCGTAGGCGACGGAACCGCAGATGAGGGCGCTCATGGGCGAAAACTCCGGCAGGGCTGTGGGGAAAGCATGCGGTCAGGGCAAATCGTTTGCGCCAATCAGGAAGATGGCTTCATCGTGCCCGTCGCTGTTGATCCAGATAAAGGGCAGTTTGGGGAAGGCGTCTTCAACATAGCGGCGGTTGTGGCCGATTTCCACGGCCAGCCAGCCTTTGCTGCTGAGGTGGCGACGGGCATGGGTGAGCACGCGGCGCACCACGTCCATGCCGTCTTCACCTGCGGCCAGCGCCAGCGCCGGTTCGTGCCGGTATTCGGGCGGCAGTGTTTGCATGGCGGCTTCGGTGACGTAGGGCGGATTGCAGACGATGAGGTCGAAACGGTCGCCTTCCTGCATGGAGGCGAAGAGGTCGGCCTGAATCAGGTCGATGCGGTTTTCCAGCCCGTAGCGGGCGACGTTTTCGCGCGCTACGGCAAGCGCCTCTGCGCTGATGTCGATGGCGGTGACTTCGGCGCGGGCAAAGGCGTGCGCGGCGAGAATTGCGAGGCAGGCGCTGCCGCAGCACAAATCCAGCACGCGCTGGACATTTTCGGGCGCGCTCACCCAGGGGGCGAGGCCGTCGAGCAGGTGGTCGACAAAATAGGAACGCGGAATGATGACGCGCGGGTCGACGCGGAAGGAAAAGCCGCCCAGCCAGGCTTCGCCGGTGATGTAGGCGGTGGGCACGCGCTCGTCGCAGCGGCGGTCGAGCGCGCGGGCGAGCGTTTCGCGCTCGTGCGACAGCAGGCCTGCGTCGAGGAAGGTTTCCAGATGCGCGGGCGGCAGGTGCAGCAGGCTGGTGAGGAGCCAGATGGCTTCGTCAAAACTGTTGTCGCAGCCGTGGCCGCAATAGACGGGCACGGCGTTCATGCGGCTGACGGCGTGGCGCAGCCAGTCGCGCACGGTGACGAGTTCGTCGACGGGCGAGGCGATGTGGGCGTCGCAATCGTTGTGCGGGTGCGCGCCGCAGGCGCAGGGGGAGTCAGAATGCGTAGTCATGGGGCGAGCAGTCGGGCGAGCGTGTCGTGATAGATGGCGGTGAGCAGGTCCAGGTGGGCGAGGTCGATGTGTTCGTCGATTTTGTGGATGGTGGCGTTGAGCGGGCCAAATTCGATGACTTCGTCGCACAGCGTGGCGATGAAGCGCCCGTCCGAAGTGCCGCCGCTGGTGGAAAGCTGCGGGCGGATGTGGGCGTGGCATTCGATGGCGTCGCTGAGGGCATCCAGAATGCGCCCGGGCGGGGTGAAAAAGGGCAGACCGGAAAGTTCCCAGTCCAGTTGATAGTCCAGCCCGTGTGCGTCCAGAATCGCGCGCGTGCGCTGTTGCAGGGTTTCCACGCTCGTGCAGGCGGCAAAGCGGAAGTTGAAGCGGATTTCGCAAGCTCCCGGAATGACGTTGGGCGCGCCCGTGCCGGCGTGGATGTTGGAGATTTGGAAAGTGGTGGGCGGAAAGTAGGCGTCGCCTTCGTCCCAGTGTTCCGTGGTCAGCGCCGTCAGCGCCGGGGCGACGAGGTGAATGGGGTTGCTGGCCAGATGCGGATAGGCCACATGGCCTTGCGTGCCGCGCACAAGCAGCGCGCCCGAGAGCGAACCGCGCCGCCCGTTCTTGATGGTGTCGCCGAGCGCGTTTTCACAAGTGGGTTCGCCAACGATGCAGCAATCCAGCCGTTCGCCGCGTGCGCGCAGGGTTTCAATAACGTGCGTGGTGCCGTGCGTGGCGGCGCCTTCTTCGTCGGAAGTGAGCAGCAGGGCGATGCTGCCCGCCACGTTCGGGTTTTCTGCCAGCAGACGTTCGACGGCGACGACAAAGCAGGCGATGGACGATTTCATGTCTGCCGCGCCGCGCGCGTAGAGCTTGCCGTCCGCTTCCGTGGGCGTGAACGGGGGAAAGCGCCAGGCATCCACCGCGCCGGGCGGGACAACGTCCACATGCCCGGCAAAGCACACCAGCGGGCGCGCCTGGCCGCACCGCGCCCAGAGGTTCAGCGTACCGCCCGCGTCCATGTGCTCGCACTGAAAACCCAACGGCGCGAGGCGGGCGGCGAGGAGATCCAGACAGCCGCCGTCGGCGGGCGTGACCGATTCGCGCGCCAGCAATTCACGCGCCAGCGCCAGCGCGGGGGTGGCGGCGACACTCATGCCGGTTGATTGCCTGCTCCGTTTTCATGGAACTCCGGCGCGTCATCGTCGGGTTTTTTGGCATCCCCCAGGTCAAACTCGTGGAAGGAAACGTCCGAGGCTTCGCCCGGATCGTCATCCTCGATTTCCGTGACCAGTTTCACCTGCTGGCCGGCGGTGCTGGCCAGCTCGCGGGTGAATTGGTCGTTGTTGATAATCCATTGCAGGTTGGTGGGCGAATCGGCGTGGCTGAGCGCCTCTTCCAGCGTGATGATGTCTTGCTTGTAGAGGCGGAACAAATCCTGCTCGAAGGTTTGCGAGCCGCGCGCCGTGCTCTTTTCCATGGCTTCCTTGATTTCGGTCAGCCGCCCGCGCTGGATGAGTTCGGCCACATGGCGTTCGTTGTTGAGAATTTCGACGGCAGGCACGCGCGTGCCATCCTGGCGAGAGACCAGCCGCTGCGAGATGATGCAGCGCAGCGAGGCGGAAAGGTCAAGGTGAATCAGCGAACGGCTTTCCATCGGGAAGAAGCTCATGATGCGCGAGAGCGCATGGTGGGCGTTGTTGGCGTGCAGCGTGGAAAGACAGAGGTGACCCGTCTGGGCGTAGGCCAGTGCGGCTTCCATGGATTCGCGGTCGCGGATTTCGCCAATCAGGATGCAGTCGGGCGCCTGACGCATGGCGTTGCGCAGGGCGTTGCTCCAGTCGCGCGTATCAATGCCGATTTCGCGCTGGTTGACGATGGATTTTTTGTGTTTGAAGAGGTATTCGATGGGGTCTTCAACCGTGAGAATGTGGCCGCTGGCGTAGGTGTTGCGGTGATCGAGCATGGACGCGAGCGTGGTCGATTTGCCCGAACCGGTCGCGCCCACCACCAGAATCAGGCCGCGACGCTTCATGACATACTCGGCCAGCACGGGCGGCAGCCCCAGCGTGCTCAGTTCGGGAATGTGCCCCTGAATGAAACGCACCACGGCGGACATGCTGTCGCGCTGCCAGAAGAGGTTGATACGGAAGTTGCCCACGTCAGCGATGCCGTGCGAGAGGTTCAGCTCGCGGTCGCGTTCCAGCCTGGCCATCTGCTCGGGCGTAATCATCTCTTTGACGATTTCAAAGACCGTGTGCGGCGTCATGCGCTGCGAGTTGATGGGCATCGTGCGCCCGTGAATCTTGATGTGAATCGGCGTGCCGGCACTGATGAAGATGTCCGACGCATTCTTTTCGGCCATCAGGAGGAAG
>JAFSWK010000181.1 GCA_017444505.1 Rhodocyclaceae bacterium
CCACATGGAAGCGCAAGCCGCCGCGCGTCCGTGGCCGTATCCGGTCTTTATGCTGAAACAGGAGAGTGCCTGATGCAGCCCGCTCCGTTCTCTTTCCCCGGCGGCATTCATCCTGAAACGCACAAGGCACGCACGCGCGATGTGGCCTCTGCCCCCGCGCCGCTGCCGGCACAGCTTTTCGTGCCCTTGCAGGACAAAGGCCGCGCCCCGGGGCGCTTGCTGGCGCAGGCGGGCGAGCGCGTTCTGAAAGGCCAGAGGCTGGCGGATGCTGCCGACCAGTTCAGCGCCGCCATTCACGCGCCCACTTCGGGCGAGCTGCGCGCCATCGCGCCGCATCCGCTGGCGCAGGCGGGCGGCGGCGAAGGTTTATGTGCGCACATCGTGCCGGACGGCCAGGAAGAATGGACGCCGCACGCGCCTTTTGACCTGCAAAGCGCCACGCGCGAGGCCGCCCTGCGCCATCTGCGCGACAGCGGCATCGTCGGCTTGGGCGGCGCGGCTTTTCCCAGTCACGTCAAGCTGGGCGACGGGCGGCAGATTCGCACGCTGGTCTTGAACGGCGCGGAATGCGAGCCGTGGATTACCTGCGATGACCGCCTGATGCGCGAACGCGCCGCTGCCATCGTGCGCGGTGCGCAAATGCTGGCGCAACTTTCCGGCGCGGCGGAAATTCGCGTCGGCATTGAAGACAACAAGCCCGAAGCCCTCGCGGCGATGGAAGCGGCCAGCGCCGGACAGACGAACGTGCAGATTTTTGCCGTGCCCACGCGCTATCCCGCCGGCGGCGAAAAGCAGTTGATTGAGGCGCTCACCGGCATCCGCATCCCCGCCGGGCAATACGGCCCGCAGCATGGCGTGCAGTGTTTCAACGTCGGCACGGCTTACGCCGTCGCCCGCGCCATCGAGCACGGCGAGCCGCTGATTTCGCGCTTCGTTACGCTCACCGGCGCGGTGCGCCGTCCGGCCAACGTCGAAGCCCTGATTGGCACGCCGCTGGCCGATTTGCTGGCGCTGGCGGAACCAGAAAGCAACGTTACGCGCACGATTCTGGGCGGGCCGATGATGGGCGTGGCAGTAGAAAACCTCGCCGCGCCGCTGCCCAAACACGGCAACTGCCTGATTGCCGCCGATGATGCGCTTTTCCCGCCGCGCCCCGCGCCCTCGCCCTGCATCCGCTGCACGTCTTGCGCGCAAGCCTGCCCGCAGCGCCTGCAACCGTTTGAACTCTACTGGTACGCGCAGGCGCGCGAGTTCGACAAACTGGCACGCTACCGCCTCTTTGACTGCATCGAATGCGGCGCCTGCGCCTGGGTGTGTCCGGCGCATCTGCCGCTGGTCGATTATTACCGCTTCGCCAAGGATGAAATCCGCGCCCGCGAGCGCGAACGGCAGGCCGCCGATTCAGCGCGCCAGCGTTTTGAATGGCGCACGTTCCGCCTTGCCCGCGAGAAAGAAGAAAAAGCCGCCCGCCTGAAAGCGCGCGCCGCCGAGACCCTGAGCCAGATGAACCGCGAAGGCTCGCCGCCCGAGGCCGCGCAAAACGACAAACAGGCGCTGATTGCCGCCGCCGTCGCGCGCGCCGCCGCGCAAAAAGCCGCCGCCGAGACGCCGCCCGCGCCGCCGCCCACCGAAGAGCCGCAACCATGAGCACGCATTCCCCTTACGCCCACGGCCCCGCCAGCGTTCGCACCACGATGTTCCGCGTCCTCGCCGCGCTCGTGCCCGCGCTGGCCGTGCTTGTCTGGTACTCTCAGGGTGCCATTTTGCTGCCGCTGGCCTTGTCGACCGCCGCTTGTCTGGC
>JAFSWK010000182.1 GCA_017444505.1 Rhodocyclaceae bacterium
AAACCCTCTGTCAGAAAACCCTCTGTCAGAAAACAATTTATGCCCAATATAAAAATTTCCGACTCAGAATACGCCGAAGACGAAAAAGTCATCGAAGGCAATCTGGAAACCGTCCTGATTGACGGCTATCAGATTCCCGTCGCGCAGGCCGAAAACTTCCGCCGCAACCGCGAGGCGCTGGCCGTGCGCGCAGCAGGCATCATGCAGGCGTTTTGCACCACCGTCACCCGCTGCGACAACGAATCGGGCAACGGTGAAATCGTCCTCGGTCTGGATGAAAACAACCGCGAACTGTGCCGCGTGCGGCTCGACCCTTACGATGTCGGCACGTACAGCGCACTGACGGACCAGCAGATGCTGCGTCGCCTCAAAGAACAAAAACCGCGATGACGCCCCGCGCACGCTGCTAGAATACGCCCTCCCTGCCGAGGGGCGCTGCGACCGGGTTTGCAAAATCCCGGCCAGGCTCGGCAAAGTACAACGGCGCTCGCAAACCTTTTGCCGGTTTGCCGCGCCGTTTTCCGTTGACCCCGCCGCTTTCTTGCCATGCAACCTGACCGCACCGCCGAACTCTCCGCCCTGCTCGCCCGCCGCATCCTCGTCCTCGATGGCGCGATGGGCACCATGATTCAGCAATACAACCTCACCGAAGCCGACTATCGCGGCGAGCGTTTCGCCGAACACGACCGCGACCTGAAAGGCAACAACGACCTGCTGCTGCTCACCCGCCCGCAGGTCATCGGCGACATTCACCGCGCCTATCTGGACGCCGGCGCGGACATCATCGAGACCAACACCTTCAACGCCACCCGCGTCAGCCAAACCGAATACGGGCTGGCGGAACTGGCCTTTGAGCTGAACGTGGCCGGTGCGCGGCTGGCGCGCGAACTGTGCGACGAATACACCGCCCGCACGCCCGAGAAACCGCGCTTTTGCGCCGGCGTCATCGGCCCCACCTCGCGCACGCTGTCCATTTCGCCGGACGTCAACGACCCCGGCTTTCGCAACATCACGTTTGACGCGCTCGCCGACGATTACTTTGAAGCCGCCCGTGGTCTGGCCGAGGGCGGCGCGGATTTGCTGCTGTTTGAAACCGTGTTCGACACGCTCAACGCCAAGGCCGCCGTGTTTGCCGTCGAACGTCTGTTTGACCAGCTTGGGCGGCGGCTGCCGGTGATGATTTCCGGCACGATTACCGACGCTTCCGGACGCACGCTGTCCGGACAAACCGCGCACGCTTTCTGGGCGTCGCTGGCGCACGCCCGCCCGCTCTCTTTCGGGCTGAACTGCGCGCTGGGCGCTGCCGAATTGCGCCCGCATGTAGAGACGCTGGCGCAGCACTGCACCTGCTTTGTCAGCGCCCACCCCAACGCCGGTCTGCCCAATCCGCTGGCGCCCACCGGCTATGATGAAACGCCCGAACAGCTCGCCGCCGCCATTGACGAATGGGCGCGCGCCGGTCTGCTCAACATCGTCGGCGGCTGCTGCGGCACGACGCCCGCGCACATTGCGGCAGTGGCGCAAACCGTCGCCCAGCACGCGCCGCGCGCGCTGCCTGCGCCCACGCACGCCACCTGTCTGGCTGGTCTGGAACCTTTCACCATCGACGCAGACAGCCTGTTTGTGAACGTGGGCGAGCGCACGAATGTGACCGGCTCGCGTGCCTTCGCGCGCATGATTCTCGAAGGCCGCTTTGATGACGCGCTGGCCGTCGCCCGTCAGCAGGTGGAAAACGGCGCGCAGATTATCGACATCAACATGGACGAGGCGATGCTGGATTCGGTCGCCGCGATGACGCGCTTTTTGCAGCTCATCGCCGCCGAGCCGGACATCGCCCGCGTGCCCATCATGATTGACTCGTCGCGCTGGGACGTTATCGAAGCGGGCTTGCGCTGCATTCAGGGCAAAGGCGTGGTCAATTCCATTTCGCTCAAAGAAGGCGAAGAAAAATTCTTGCAACACGCGCGCATGGCGCGCCGCTATGGGGCGGCGGTCATCGTCATGGCCTTTGACGAAGCCGGCCAAGCCGACACCTTCGCGCGCAAAACCGAAATCTGCCAGCGCGCCTACGAATTGCTCACCCGTCCGGAGCGCGAGGGCGGCGCGGATTTTCCGCCCGAAGACATCATTTTTGACGCCAACATTTTCGCCATCGCCACCGGCATCGAAGCGCACGACAACTACGCCGTCGATTTCATCGAAGCCGTGCGCTGGATTCACCAGAACCTGCCGCACGCGCGCACTTCCGGCGGTGTCTCCAATGTCTCGTTCAGCTTTCGCGGCAACGAGCCGGTGCGCGAAGCCATCCACACCGTGTTCCTCTACCACGCCGTGCGCGCCGGTCTGACCATGGGCATCGTCAATGCCGGACAACTCGGCGTCTATGACGAACTGGATGCGGCGCTGCGCGAAAAGGTCGAAGACGTTGTCCTGAACCGTCACGCCGGTGCGGGCGAGGCGCTCGTCGAAATTGCCCAGACCGTCAAAGGTCAGGCGCGCGAAACCGGCCCCGATCTGGCCTGGCGTCAATGGCCAGTGGCCAAGCGCCTGGCGCACGCGCTGGTCAAAGGCATCACGGAATTTGTCGTCGAAGACACCGAAGCCGTGCGCGCAGAGCTGGCCGCCGCAGGCAAACCGCCGCTGGCGGTCATCGAAGGGCCGCTGATGGACGGCATGAACACAGTGGGCGAACTGTTCGGCGCGGGCAAAATGTTTTTGCCGCAAGTGGTCAAATCGGCGCGCGTCATGAAGCAGGCCGTCGCCCATCTGATACCGTGGATTGAGGCCGAAAAACAGCGCACCGGCGCGGCCAGCAAAGGGCGCATCCTCATCGCCACGGTCAAGGGCGACGTGCACGACATCGGCAAAAACATCGTCGGCGTCGTGCTCGGCTGCAACGGCTATGAAGTAATTGATCTGGGCGTCATGGTGCCCTGCGAAAAAATCCTGCACGCCGCGCGCGAACACGGCGCGCAGGCCATCGGCCTTTCCGGCCTGATTACCCCGTCGCTGGAAGAAATGCGCCACATCGCCTCTGAGATGCAGCGCCAGGGCTTCACCGTGCCGCTGCTCATCGGCGGCGCGACAACCTCGCGCAACCACACCGCCATCAAGATTGCCCCCAATTACGAGCACGGCGTCATCTACGTGCCGGACGCCTCGCGCGCCGTCGGCGTCGTCACCGCCCTGCTTTCCGAAGAACAGGGCGAAAGCTACCGCACCCAGATTGCGCAAGAGTATCAAGACATCCGCGACCGTCACGAAGGCAAGGCCAGCTTTGCCGTCGTGCCGCTGGCGCAAGCGCGCGAAAACGCTTTTCAAACCCGCTGGCAGCCGCCCGCCTGCGATTGCGGCAAACATCCCGCCGCCGCCGCAAACGGCTACACGCCCGCCGTGCCGCAGCAAACGGGCATCTGGCAATGCGAAATCGACCTTGCCGAACTGCTGGCCTTCATCGACTGGTCGCCCTTTTTCCAGACCTGGGATTTGCCCGGGCGCTATCCCGCCATCCTGCAATCGCCCGAAGTGGGCGAAACCGCCCGCAGCGTGTTTCAGGACGCGCAAACCATGCTGCGCCGCATCGTGGAAGAAAAACTGCTCACCGCGCGCGCCGTCTGGGGCATCTTCCCCGCCCACAGCGCGGGCGACGACATTCACCTCTACCGCGACGAGCGCCGCGAAGACGTGCTCATGACCTGGCACGGCCTGCGCCAGCAGCACAGCCGCCCCGCCGGAAAACCCAACTACGCGCTGGCCGATTTTGTCGCCCCCAAAGATAGCCGCGTACCCGACTGGCTGGGTGCCTTCGCCGTCACCGCCGGCATCGGCATCGAGCGCGAACTCGCCCGCTTTGACGAAGCGCACGACGACTACCACGCCATCCTGCTCAAAGCACTGGCCGACCGCCTCGCCGAAGCCGCCGCCGAATGGCTGCACCAGCGCGTGCGCCGCGAATACTGGGGCTACGCCGCAGACGAGACGCTGGATAACGAAGCACTGATTGCCGAGCAATACCGAGGCATCCGCCCCGCCCCCGGCTATCCCGCCTGTCCCGACCACACCGCTAAGCGCGCCCTGTTTGCGCTGCTGGATGTGCCCACGCGCATCGGCATCACGCTCACCGAATCATGCGCCATGCACCCGGCGGCCTCGGTCAGCGGCTTTTACTTCGCCCATCCCGAAGCGCGCTACTTCGCGGTGAGCAAAATCGGCGACGACCAGCTACACGACTGGGCCGAGCGCACCGGCATGAGCGAAACCGAAGCCCGCCACTGGCTCGCCCCGCTGCTGGGCTGAGGCGCGCGGTGCTCCTTGGGCGCAACACAAGATACGCACACAATGCAGCAATGCCCGCCCGCAGCCCGTTTGCCATCCACAACGGTTCTTTTCAAACCGTAGTCGCTGGTCACGGCGCCATTTCCCTTCGCACAGGCGGCGGCGGGCATTCAGGCGGCGTTCATCGTCGCGGCCTACAATTCCATACGCAATTTTCAGGCGGCATCCGTACACTGCGAGCCGTTTTCCGATTGCCGTACAAGGAACGTTCCCAATGAAAAACTTTCTGCGCAGCGCCCACCGCTGGGTGGGCATCGTTCTTGCGCCTTTTTTTGCCATCTTGCTGATTACCGGCGCCATCCTCGCCTTTCAGCCCATTCTTGCCCCCGAACTAGGCAGCGCGCCAGTGGGCGCGCGTGCGCCGCAGCTTCAAGCTGCCGTGGAACGGCTGGCCGCCGAGGGCGTCAACATCCCGACGCTGGAACTGGACGCGGACGGCGAACATTTCTGGGTCGGCGGCGGGCGCGATGCGCGCAGCGCGCAGTATCGGCTGGCCGACGGCGAATTTGTACGCCACGGCGGTATCAGCATGAAGCTCTACAACACCGCCAAAAGCCTGCACAAATCGCTGCTCTTGAAAGCCAACTGGCTGATGGAGTTTGCCTCTTACGCCATGCTGTTCCTCATCATTGCGGGTCTGGTGATGTGGTTCAAGCCGCGCTTTGAGCGCAGCCTCATCAGTTGGCACAACGCGCTAGGCATCGTGCTCGTACCGCTCTGGCTGCTGTTGCCGCTGTCCGGCGTCATGATGACGCTGCATCTGGGCGCGCCCGCGATAGGCAAGCTCGCGCCCAATGAACTTTCCATGCCGCAAGTGCTGGATGCGCTGGCCGGGCAAGACCGCCTGCAAGACCTCGTACGCATCCGCAGCATCAGGGGGCGCTCGCTGGTCGTGGAACTTGCCCGCGCCGAGGGCGGCAAGGAAAACGTGCAAATTGTCGACGGCGCGTTGCAGCCCGTCGAGATGGGACGCTACTGGCCGAAAGAGTTGCACGAAGGCACCTGGGGCGGCGCGCTCTCGGGCACGTTGAACCTGCTGGCTGGTGCGGGGCTGCTGTTTTTCCTCGTCTCGGGCGTGTTCGTCTGGGCACGCCGCACGATGCAGACGCGCGCTGACCGCCGCGCCGCGCCCACGCAAGACGGCGGCCTGCTGGTGGCCTTTGCCTCGCAAACCGGCAACGCCCGCGCGCTGGCGCAGCACACTGCGGAACAACTGAACACGCTGGGCGTGCGCGCGCAATGCGCATCCCTGGCGGCGGTGCGTGCGGCGGATTTGCCGCGTTTCGATGCCGTGCTACTGCTGTGTTCCACTACCGGCGAGGGCGAATTGCCCGAGAGCGCCCGCGCCTTTTTCGCCAGCCTAGGCGAAGGCCGCGCTAAGGGCGTGCGCTATGCCCTGCTGGCGCTGGGCGACAGTCACTACACGCATTTCTGCGCCGGTGGCCTGAAACTGGATGCCGCCTTGCGCGAGGCCGGTGCCACTGCCCTGTTGCCCGCGCACCGCGCCGATGGCGTGCCCACGAACGCCTGGCGCGAATGGATGCAGGCGCTGGCCGCACCGCTGGCGCTGCCCGCGCTGGCGCAAACGCACGCCCCCGACCTGCCTGCGGACAGCCAGCACACCGCCACGCTGGTCGCCAAAACCCGTCTTGACCGCGAGGGCGCAGGTTGCCGTGAAGTCTGGGCGCTGGATTTCGCGCTGGCGCCGCGCGCCGAGTTTCGCGGCGGCGATTTGCTCTTCCTCACCCCGCCGGACGACACCGTCGCCCGTCCCTCTTCCATCGGCAGCGACAGCCGCGAGGCCGACACCGTGCGGCTTACCGTAGGCTTGCATCAATATCGCAACGAGGCCGGCGAGACCGTCTGCGGGCGCACCTCCGCATGGCTGCTGCACCAGTTGCCGGTGGGTGCGCAAACCGCCGCGCGCCTGCATCCGCATCCCGATTTCCGCCTGCCAGACGCCGGGGATGCGCCGGTGATTCTGGTCGCCACTGGCACCGGCATCGCCCCGCTGTACGGCTTTTTGCCCGCGCTGCGTGCGCACCGGCGCGACGCCTGGCTGTTCTTCGGCAACGCCTATAGTCAGGGCGACGACCTCTATCGCGCCGACTGGGAAGCGGCGCTGGCCGACGGCACGCTGAAGCATCTGGACATGGTCTTTGACAACGAGCAGCCCGGCTACGTGCAAGGCGCGATGCTTCGCCACGGCGCAGAACTCTTCGCCTGGCTCAATGAACGCGGCGCCCTGCTCTACGCCTGCGGACGCGCCTCCACGCTGGGCGCAGGCGTAGAAGAAGCCCTGAAAACCATTTTCCGCACCCACAGCGGGCAAGATAACGAAGCCGCCGCGCAACAATGGCTCGACACCCTGCGCCAGCAAGAACGCCTGCGCATGGACTTGTTCGGCTAACCACCGCGCGCCAGCGTCGGAAAACAAAACGCGGACGGCGGCCAGCGCCCCGTCCGCGTTTTTTTGCGCCCCGCCTTTGCCCGCCTTCCGCGAACGGGGGCGCGTTATAATCGCCCTTGATTTCTATTGGATTTCTGCAAGGAGCGCCCCCATGCCTACGCTCGCCTCGCATTCTGCGCAAGAAATTTCCGCCCTGTACGGTCAGTTATCGCACGAACAGCAAAATGCGCTGTTTTCCTATCTGGAAAAATTGCTCGCCCAAAACCAGCCCCGGAATGATGACGACAGCGCAACCCAAAGCCTGCTGGCGCTGGCCGGTTCGCTGAAAACCAATATCCGGCTGAGCGATGAAGAACTGGAAGAGGCCATCCGTCTCCGGCGTCTGGAATGTGGTGCGATGCGCTTGTAACGAGCGCCGCAGGCACAAAAACAAACGCGGACGCCATGAACGGCGTCCGCGTTTTTTCTTTTTCGCAGCGGCACGTTATGTTTGTGGTTTCGCGCCCACGTCCTGCAAGGCGGCTTGCAGTGCTTCGCGGGGGACGGCGCCTAGCCAGACGCGGAACACCGCGCCTTGCGCATCAAGCAGCAGCGTAAAGGGCAGCGCGCGTGCGGGGTTGCCCAGCGCCGCCACTTCGTCGAGCACGGCAGATTTCCCTACCAGCAGCGGGTACGGCGTTTGCTGCGCCTTGCGCCAGAGGGCGACGACTTCGGCGCGGTCCAGCCCGATGCCGACAAAGCGCACCTGCGGAAAACGCCGCGCCATTTCTGCCAGCATCGGCATTTCTTTCCGGCACGGGCCGCACCACGAAGCCCAGAAATTGACCAGCAGCGGCGCGCCGCGCCATTGCGCCAGCGGCTGTTCGCGCCCGTCCGCATCCGGCAAAACCAGCGCCCACAGCGCATCCGTTTCCTGCGCTGCCTGCCGCCGCCCGCACGCTGTCGTCAGCGCCAATGCGCCTGCGGCAAGCAGAAAGACGCGGCGCGCAGGTTTCATGCGACGCTTTCGCTGGCGCTGGCGTTCGCGCGCAAACGGCGCAGCAACATGCCGAACACCAGCCCGAGCACGGCAGCCAGCGCGGAGCCTGCCACCACGCCCAGTTTGGCGGCGCCCAGCAGTTCCGGCTCGTTGGCAAAGGCGAGGTTGGCGACAAAAATCGCCATCGTAAAACCGATGCCCGCCAGCAGGCCGATCAAGACCAGCCCACCCATGCCCATGTCTGCGGGCAACTTGCACAGGCGCAGCTTGATGGCGATATAGGAAGCCAGCAAAACGCCCACCGGTTTGCCCAGCACCAGCGCCAGCGCCGTCGTCCACAACACATGGGCAGTGGCGGCGTGTTCCAGGGAAATTTCGCCAAAAGTCACGCCCGCGTTGGCCAGCGCAAACAGCGGCATGACCACGAATGACACCCACGGGTGCAGCGACATTTGCGCGTGCACCACGGTTGGCAGCACCTAGCGGCGGCTGTGCCCCAGCGCCTTCAAGGAGGAGGCCAGCGAATGGCTGGAAGCGGCACCCTTCTCGTGCAAGTCGAAGGTTTCAATCGCCATCCGCGCGCGCGCCACCCGCGCCTCGCGCGAGCGGAAGGCCGGATGCAC
>JAFSWK010000183.1 GCA_017444505.1 Rhodocyclaceae bacterium
ACGCCCACCTGAAAACCGGCACCATCGACCACGTTCGCGCCATGGCCGGTTTTGTGCTCGACCGCCACGGCCAGCGTCACATTCTCGTTTTCCTCGCCAACGCCCCCAACGCCCACGCCGCCCTGCCCGTGCAAAACGCCCTCATCGAATGGCTGCATCAAGGCGGCAAGCAACCCGCCGCCGCGCCCTGAACGCAGGCGCGGCGCGGTCATTCAACCCACAACAACGACTTACACCACCTCAACCGGCGGCTTCTGCTCTTCATCAACCACAGGCATCACGCGGCTATCCAGCAAGCTCAACCAGCCGCGCACGATGCGGTACAAAATCCACACGCCCAGCAGCAGAAAAATCAAGATTGCCACCGGAATACCGACAATCGTGGCAAAGCTCAGCCAGCCCACGCACGCCCACAGCAGCGCCCACCAGAACGTGCGAATCTGCCAGCGGAAATGCGTATCCAGCCAGGTGCCGCGCACATCGGCGCGATACCAGTAATTGAGGGCAACGGCCAGCAGCGAAGTCAGCCCGAGGAGAAAAGACGAAAAAATCCACGCCGAACTGAGCAGCGCGGAAAAAGCCGCAAACCCGTGCAGGCCGTAAATCACATGCGTCATGAAAATCAGCTTGTGCATGGATTGCTGCGGCGGCACAGGCGCGGGGCGGGGCATCGGCAGGTCAGACATGATGGGCACTCCATCCGGCAAGAAAAACGCCGGTCGCGCCATTATGGGCACGAACGGCACGCATGGGGAGAAAAAATGCGACCGTTTGTCACCGCCGCCCGCGCACCGTCCCGCCTCAGCCCAGAATCACCGTGCGGTTGCCGCTGAGGAAAATGCGGTGTTCGGTGTGCAGGCGCACGGCGCGGGCCAGGGCGCGGCATTCCATGTCGCGTCCGAGGCTTTTGAGTTCTTCGGGCAAGAAGGCGTGGCCGACGCGCTCGACCACCTGTTCGATAATCGGCCCTTCGTCCAGGTCGGCGGTGACGTAATGCGCTGTGGCGCCGATGATTTTTACGCCGCGTTCATACGCCTGATGATAGGGGCGCGCGCCCTTGAAGCCGGGCAAAAACGAGTGGTGAATGTTGATGGCGCGCCCTTGCAGGCGGGCGCAGAAACTGTCCGACAAGACCTGCATGTAACGCGCCAGCACGACGAGTTGCACCTGTTCGCGTTCCATAATTTCCCACACCGCAGCTTCCTGCTGCGGCTTGGTTTCGGCGCTCACCGGCAGGTAGTGAAACGGAATCTGGTCAGCGGCGGCCAGCGGTGCGAGCGTTTCGTGGTTGGAGACGATGCCGACAATTTCCACGGGCAATTCACCGATGCGCACGCGGTAGAGCAAATCGCGCAGGCAGTGGTCGTGCTGCGAAACCATCAAGAGCAGCCGCATCCGCTCGGCCTGCGGGGTGAGCGTCCATTCCATTTTCATGTTCGCGGCCAGCGCGGCGAAGGCGGCGCGCAGGTTTTCTTCGCCGACGTTGGGCGAGTCGACGTAGAAGACGCAGCGGATGAAAAAGCGCCCGGCCAGTTCGTCGTCAAAACAGGAAAATTCGGTAATAAAACCTTTGCCCTGGGTAATCAAGCCAGAGACGGCGGCCACCTGGCCGTGCCCGGAAGGGCACGTGGCCGTCAATATCCAGCGGGGTTTGTCGTTGCCTGCTTGCAAAATCTTCTGCTCCGTTTTCTCAAAATGCCACCGAAATGCCGAAATGCACGCGCACGCGCTGGTCGTGCTGGCCGTAGGCGACATCCAGCGCCAGCGGTCCGGCGGGGCTGCGCCAGCGTCCGCCCAGACCGTAGCCTAGACGCGGGTCAAAGTCGTCCAGACTGTCGGTGGCGTTGCCTGCATCAATAAAACCGGCCACGCCCCATTTGGCGTCCAGCCAGTGCACATACTCGGCGCTGCCCACGGCCATGTAGCGCCCGCCCAGCGTAGCGCCGTCTTCTTCCACGCCGAGGCTCTCGTAATCGTAACCGCGCACGGTTTGCGTGCCGCCGGTGCGGAAGAGGAAATCCTGCGGGATGCCTTCGCGCGATTTTGCCCAGGTGCGACCGAGTTCGCCGCGCAAAATGAGCGTGTCGCGCTCGCCCACGGGCAGATACCAGACCAGACGGCCAGAGGTGCGCAAAAAGTTCTGGTCGGAGAGCAACGCCCGCGAGCCGCCGCCGACGTTGAAGGAGGCCAGCAGCCCTTGGCGCGGATCCATGACGTTATCCACCCGCGCCCATTTCCAGCCGTAATCGAGACTGAGCGCGCGGGTGTCGCGGTGCCGATTTTCCGTGCGCGTGGTTTCATGTTGCCAGCGCAGGGAAAGCGCGGTGGAAATATGCCCACGGGTGCGGGCGCGCGTCACGCCCAGCGCCTGCGAATTGAGCTGCAAGCCGGAAATGTCGCTGCGCTTGATGAGCGCGCCAAAGCTGTCCCGATAGTGCGAGCCTTTGCGCGGCGGCAGCAGAATGTCGCCATAAAACGCTTGCTCTTTTTGCTCCACGCGCAGGCCGGTGGCCAGTTCCCAGGCGCGGCGGCGCAGGTTCACGTCCTGCCAGTTGGCTTCAAAGCGCAGGCCGGTGTTGGTGGTAAAACCAAGACCTGCGGAGAGCCGCCGCGAGTTGGCTTCGACCACTTGCACGCGCACGGGCACGGCTTCGGCCAGCAGCGGGTTGCGTTCCACATCCACAATCACGGAACGAAAATACGGCGTGTTTTGCAGCGCGCTCTGAAAATCCAGCAGACGGGAAAGCGCGAACGGCTCGCCCGGGCGCAGGTTGTTGTAGCGTTCCACCAGATCGTCCGGCAGCCGCTCAATGCCGGTGACCTGCAATTCGCCCAGTTTGAACGGCGGGCCGGAATCCACCGTCACCGACAGGCGCGCTTCGCCCCGTTCGGTGTCAATCAGCGCCTTGCTGTCGGCGATTTTCGCTGCGGCGAAATCCTCGCTGGCTACGTCATCGAGCAGGTTTTGCTTGGCACTGTCCCAGTCGGACTGGCGGAAAGGTTCGCCCACCGGCAACAGCCACGCCTTTTCCAACGCCGCGCGCCGCGCGCCCAGGGCTTCGTCCGCACCGGCAATGGCGCCGGTGAAGTGAATTTCAACGTGGGCAATTTTCACCCGCGCGCCCGTCTTCACGTGCATCACCCAGTGGTCGTCCTGCGGCGTTTCAAACGTGCATTCGGCAGCAAAAAAACCCTCGGTTTGCAGCAATTCCTGCATCTCGCGCCGCGCGCGCTGCTGCACACCCGCGCGCGCCATCTCGTCGGCGGGCACTTCCTGGTCTTTTTTCAGCAGGCGCAGATGCTCTTTCAGCACGCCTTGCACCTCGTCGGGCGCGTTCAGCGTCACTTTCAGGTAATGCTTCGGCACGGAATCTTCCTGCGGCGCAGCCGCCGCATCCGGCCCGTCCGCAGTTTCCTGCGCCGGCGCGGCTTCGTCTTCCGCCGCCGACACGCTCAGCGGCAGCGCCAAAAACAACGCCAGCAGAACTTGCACGCAGCGGCGCATCAATTCGCCTCCTCGTGATAGCGCACAATCGTGTGCACCTCGTCGCGCGACCCCAGTACCACCGGAATGCGCTGGTGCAGGCGCTGCGGTTGAATATCCAGAATCGGCTCGCGTCCGGTAGAGGCCGCGCCGCCCGCCTGCTCAATGAGCAGGGACATCGGATTGGCCTCGTAGAGCAGACGCAGCTTGCCACCGCGTGCGCGGCATTTTTCATCCATCGGATACAGGAATACGCCGCCGCGCGACAGGATGCGGTGCACGTCGGCCACCATCGAAGCGACCCAGCGCATGTTGAAATCTTCCCCGCGCGGCCCCGTCTTGCCCGCGCGCAAATCGCGCACGTAGTGCTGCACGGGCGCTTCCCAGAAACGTTCGTTGGAAGCATTGATGGCAAATTCGCGCGTCGTGGGCGGCACGGTAATGTCCGGATGCGTCAGCACAAATTCGCCCGTCTCACGCGCCAGGGTAAAACCCTGCACGCCGTGGCCGACGGTGAGCACCAGCATGGTCGAAGGACCGTAAATGGCGTAGCCTGCAGCGCGCTGTGCGCGCCCCGGTTGCAGAAAATCCGCCTCTTGCGGCTGGCCGTTGCCAGCGTATTTCAGCACCGAAAAAATCGTCCCCACGGAAACATTCACGTCAATATTGGACGAGCCGTCCAGCGGGTCGAAGAGCAGCAGGTAATCGCCGTGCGGACACGCGGACGCGACGGGATGGACGGTTTCCATCTCTTCGGAGGCCATTGCCGCCACCGCGCCGCTCCATTCGCTGGTCTGCAAAAAAATGTCATTGGCGATGACATCCAGTTTTTTCTGCGCCTCGCCCTGCACGTTCTGGCTGCCCGCCTCGCCCAGCACCCCAGCCAGCGCGCCACGGGCAACCTGCGCGCCAATCGCCACCGTCGCACGCGCCACGCTTTCCAGCAACAGGCGCAGTTGCGCATCCACGCGCCCGGCTTGCTGCTCAGCGCTCAGAAACCGGGACAAACTCACCCCTGCCATGACCAGGACTCCTCATCAAGCGAAAGGCGAAATTATCGCGGATTTTCCCCCGCTCCGCGCATCTTGCCCGCGCACGGCGTGCGGCGGGATAATGCCGCCCTCGCCTTCTTTCCGTTACGGTGCCTTCATGAAAAACAGGATTCTGGCCTATGTTGTCATCGCCCTGCTGGGCATCGCCGCCTCCGTCACGCTCTCGCTGCTAAACCACGAACCGCCGCGCGCCATTCAGGGCGAGGCAGCCTTCAACATCATTGGCCGCGTCAATAACGAAGGCTCGGGGCTGTTCATCAAAAACCGCCTCGTCGACAACGCGGGCACCCTGCCCGTGCGCGCCGACAATGGCGCACCGTTTTTCGGCGAGGGCTACACGCTTTCGGTCAAAAACGGCAAGGCGTGGGGCGGGCTGGTGTTTGGCGACCCCGGCGCTTCTTCCATCCAGCACACCCAGATGGCGACCATCGCCGCCAAGGTCGGGTTGAAATTCGCGCAATATCAGGACGGCATGACGAAATCCGGCGACACGCTCTATTACGTCACCAACCTCAGCAACGCCGGCACCATCGCCACCAGCCAGGCGCTAATTGACGGCGGCATCATCTGGGAGCCGCAATACCAGAAAGTTCTTCAGGAACAGGCGGGCACTTTCCGGCAGCTTGCGCGCACCAACGACCTCTTTGCCGACCACACCTGTTGCGTCGTCGCAGCCAATCACAACTGGCTGGCGGCGCATGGTCAGGACGCGGTCAAATTCCTCGCCGGATTCGCGCAGGCGGTGCGCTTCATCAACGAAGCCAAGGCGCATCCCGACGGCGAAGACTACGCCTGGCTGCTCGCCTTTGCGCAAACCACCACCCACGGCCTGAGCGCCGAAGAAGTCCGCGCCGCCATCGACAATATTCATTACGTCCTGGCGGATGATGCGGACGGCTCGCTTGACCAGCTCAAAAAAGACATCGCCTTGCTGGCCGCCGAACTCAAAGGGCTGGGGCTGATTACGTCCAAAAAATTCGGCAACGCGGACGACTTCGCCGCCGCCTTCGTCGATGAACGCTACCTCAAGGAAGCGCTGGCCGCCCCGCCCGCGCACGAAGGGCGTTCCACGCTCCGGATTGCCGTCATCAACGGCGACATTCACCAGCTCGCCTTTCGCGTCGCAAAAGAAAAAGGCTTCTTTGAACAATATGGTCTGACCATCGAGCTGGCCACCGGCGCCAACGGCGGCGAGATTGCCACCATGCTGCTGAGCAAGGACAGCGACCTGGGCTTTCTCGGCGCGCCCCCCGCAACCCTGAACATCATCAACGGGGAGCACATCGTCGATGCGCCTCAAGTACGATAGGCACAACAAATATCACCGCTTCGCGCGCGCCTGCCTCATCACGGCGCTCTCGCTGGCCGCACTGCTCTGGCTCTGGTGGCTGGCCTCGGTGCTCATCCAGAAACAACTGCATTTCAACAGCCCGCCGCTGGCCACGCCGCACGATTCCTTCGCCGCGCTGTTCGACCTGATTCAGAACGGCGACCCGATTGAGCACCGCTCGCTCTGGTCGTGGCTGTGGGCAAGCCTGCAAAAATTCCTCAAAGGTTTTTTGCTCGCGCTGCTCGTCGCGCTGCCGCTTGGCCTGCTGATGGGCAGTTTCAAACTGGCGCGGGATTTCTTCACGCCTTGGGTGGAAGTGCTGCGCCCCATCGCGCCGATTGCCTGGGCACCGATTTTCGTCCTCATTTTTCAGGCCACCAATGGTTCCATCCTCGTCGTCTTCGTGGGCATTTTCTTTCCGCTGCTCACCAACATCGTCTTCGGCGTGCAAAAGATAGAACCCGTACTCATCGACGCCGCCAAAACCCTGGGCGCATCCGACTGGCAGATTTTCCTGAAAGTCCTCATCCCTTCGACGATTCCGTATCTCATGAACGGCATCAAGGTCGGGCT
>JAFSWK010000184.1 GCA_017444505.1 Rhodocyclaceae bacterium
AAGAACTAGTAGGAGTAACTGCAAATGCAATTAAACCCCTCTGAAATCAGTGATCTGATCAAGAGCCGGATTCAGGATCTGCAACTGACGGCGGAATCGCGCAACGAAGGCACGATTGTTTCGGTAACGGACGGTATCGTCCGCATCCACGGTCTGGCCGATGTCATGCAAGGCGAGATGATTGAGTTTCCTGGCCAGGTATACGGGCTTGCGCTGAACCTGGAACGCGATTCCGTCGGCGCCGTGGTGCTTGGGGATTACGAGCAGATTACCGAAGGCGACACCGTGAAAACTACGGGTCGCATTCTGGAAGTGCCGGTTGGCAAAGAGCTGCTTGGGCGTGTGGTCAATGCGCTGGGGCAGCCGATTGACGGCAAGGGGCCGATCAACGCCAAGCTGACCGACAAGATTGAAAAAGTGGCGCCGGGCGTAATTGCCCGCCAGTCGGTGTCTTCGCCGGTGCAGACGGGTCTGAAATCGGTCGACTCCATGGTGCCGATTGGTCGCGGCCAGCGCGAACTGATTATTGGCGACCGCCAGACCGGCAAAACGGCGGTGGCGGTCGACACCATCATCAACCAGAAAGGCCAGAACATGTTCTGCGTCTATGTGGCCATCGGGCAGAAGGCTTCGACGATTAACAACGTCGTGCGCAAGCTCGAAGAGCATGGTGCGATGGAATACACCATCGTGGTCGCCGCGCCCGCTTCCGAATCTGCCGCGATGCAGTATCTGGCGGCGTATTCGGGCTGCACGATGGGCGAATACTTCCGCGACCGCGGCATGGATGCGCTGATTGTCTATGACGACCTGACCAAGCAGGCGTGGGCGTATCGTCAGATATCCCTGCTGCTGCGCCGTCCGCCGGGTCGTGAAGCGTATCCGGGCGATGTGTTCTATCTGCACTCCCGCCTGCTGGAACGCGCCGCCCGCGTCAACGCCACCTATGTGGAACGTTTCACCAATGGCGAAGTCAAGGGCACGACCGGTTCGCTGACCGCGCTGCCGGTGATTGAAACCCAGGCGGGCGACGTTTCCGCCTTCGTGCCGACGAACGTGATTTCGATTACCGACGGGCAAATCTTCCTGGAGACTGACCTCTTCAACGCTGGCATCCGTCCCGCCATCAACGCGGGTATTTCGGTGTCCCGCGTTGGTGGTGCGGCGCAAACCAAGATTATTAAAAAGCTCTCGGGTGGTGTGCGTACCGACTTGGCGCAGTATCGTGAGCTGGCTGCGTTTGCGCAGTTTGCTTCTGACCTGGATGCGGCCACCCGCGACCAGCTGGAGCGAGGCCGCCGCGTCACCGAGCTGATGAAGCAGCCGCAGTACTCGCCGATGTCGATTGCCGAGATGGCCATTACGCTGTACGCGGTCAACAAAGGCTACTGCGACGATGTTGAAGTTTCCCGCCTGCTTGAATTTGAAAACAGCCTGATTCAGTACGTGCGTTCGAACAACGAGGCGTTGATCAACGAGATGTTCTCTTCGCGCGAAATGAGTGAAGACAACGAAAAAGCGCTGGTAGCCGCCATCGAGGCGTTCAAGCAAACCTGGGCTTGACGGACGGAGAACGCGAACATGGCAAGCGGCAAGGAGATTCGCAGCAAGATCAGCAGCGTACAAAATACGCGCAAGATCACGAAGGCCATGGAAATGGTCTCGGCCTCCAAGATGCGCAAGGCGCAAGACCGTATGCGTCTTGCCCGTCCGTATGCCGAGAAAATCCGCCAGCTCGCCGCCAACCTGTCGCAAGCGAATGTCACCGACTATCGTCACCCCTTCCTGCACAAGCAGGTAGAGAAGCCGACGCGCGTCGGCGTCATTCTGGTGACGACGGACAAAGGCTTGTGCGGCGGCCTGAATACCAACATCCAGCGCGTTACCCTGCAAGCCATGAAGCAATGGCAGGATGCGGGCGTGACCGACCTGCGCATGTGCTGCATTGGCAACAAGGGGCTGGGGTTCATTCAGCGCATCGGCGGCAATGTGGTCTCGCAGGTTGTGCATCTGGGCGACACCCCGCGGCTGGATCGGCTGATTGGCGCGGTCAAGGTGCTGCTGGATGCGTACCAGAATGGCGAGCTGGATGAAGTGCATCTCGGCTATACCCGTTTCATCAACACCATGAAGCAAGAGCCGGTGCTGGAGCAACTGCTGCCGCTGTGCGGCCAGAAGCTCGGCACGCCGGAAACTTCCTGGGATTACCTCTACGAGCCAGATCCCCGCGTGGTGATTGATGATTTACTGGTGCGTTATGTTGAGGCACTGATCTATCAGGCCGTTGCCGAAAACATGGCTTCCGAGCAAAGCGCCCGGATGGTGGCCATGAAAGCGGCTTCGGACAACGCCAAGCACGTCATCGACGACCTGCAACTGGTCTACAACAAAACCCGTCAGGCGGCGATTACCACGGAACTTACCGAAATCGTCAGCGGCGCGGCAGCGGTTTAACGAACACAGTTTGATATTGAGGAAAAGCAATGAGTACAGGGACTATCGTGCAATGTATCGGCGCCGTGGTGGATATCAAGTTTCCTCGCGAGCAGATGCCCAAGGTCTATAACGCGCTCAAGCTGGAAAAATCCGGCGAGTCGTTTGCCGAAGATGGCCTCACCTTTGAGGTGCAACAGCAACTGGGTGACGGCGTGGTGCGCACCATTGCGCTGGGATCCACCGACGGGCTGCGTCGCGGCATGAAGGTGAGCGACACTGCCGGCCCGATTTCGGTGCCGGTGGGTCACGGCACGCTGGGTCGCATCATGGACGTGCTGGGTCGCCCGATTGACGACATGGGCGAAATCCAGACCGACGAGCGTCGCGCCATTCACCAGAAAGCGCCGAAGTTTGATGAACTGTCCCCGTCTGTGGAACTGCTGGAAACCGGCATCAAGGTGATTGACCTGATCTGCCCGTTCGCCAAAGGCGGCAAGGTGGGTCTGTTCGGCGGTGCCGGTGTGGGCAAGACCGTCAACATGATGGAACTCATCAACAACATCGCCAAGCAGCACTCGGGTCTGTCCGTGTTTGCCGGTGTGGGTGAGCGTACCCGCGAAGGGAACGACTTCTACCACGAAATGAAAGAATCCAACGTGCTGGACAAAGTGGCGATGTGCTTTGGCCAGATGAACGAACCGCCGGGCAGCCGTCTGCGCGTGGCGCTCACCGGCCTGACCATGGCCGAGCGTTTCCGCGACGAAGGCCGCGACATCCTCTTCTTCGTCGATTACATCTACCGCTACACGCTGGCCGGTACGGAAGTGTCCGCCCTGCTGGGTCGTATGCCTTCGGCGGTGGGTTATCAGCCGACGCTGGCCGAAGAAATGGGCAAACTGCAAGAGCGGATTACTTCCACGAAGACCGGCTCCATCACCTCGATTCAAGCCGTGTATGTGCCCGCCGATGACCTGACTGACCCGTCTCCGGCCACCACCTTCCTGCACCTGGATTCCACCGTGGTGCTCTCGCGTGACATTGCAGCGCTGGGTATCTACCCCGCCGTGGATCCGCTGGATTCCACCAGCCGCCAGCTCGACCCGCTGGTGGTCGGCGAAGACCACTACACCGTGGCGCGCGCCGTGCAGCAAACGCTGCAAAAATACAAAGAGCTGCGCGACATCATCGCGATTCTGGGCATGGACGAACTGTCTCCCGAAGACAAACTCGCCGTTGCCCGCGCGCGCAAAATCCAGCGTTTCCTCTCGCAGCCCTTCCACGTCGCAGAGGTCTTTACCGGCTCGCCCGGCAAGTACGTGCCGCTGAAAGAAACGGTGGCCGGCTTCAAGATGATCGTCAATGGCGAATGCGACGAACTGCCCGAACAGGCGTTCTACATGGTCGGCAGCATCGAAGAAGCGTTCGAGAAAGCCAAGAAACTGTAATCGCGCGCCTCTGCCTCGCCGCGCCTTCTGCTCCCGCAAGCGGGCAGTGCGCGGCGCAAGGCAAGGTGGCGCGGGTTTGGGAGGAAATCCAAATCATGGCACTGACTGTACACGTCAACGTTGTCAGCGCGGAGGAAAACCTTTTTTCCGGCCCGGCTGAATTCGTCGCACTGCCCGGCGAGGTAGGCGAGCTGGGGATTTTCCCCGGTCACGCGCCGCTGATGACGCGCGTGCGTCCCGGCACGGTGCGTATCAAAAAGCCGGATACGCACGAAGAGGAAACGATTTTCGTCGCCGGCGGCATTCTGGAAGTGCAGCCGAAGCTGGTGACCGTGCTGGCGGACACCGCGATTCGTGGTGACGAACTGGATGAAGCCAAGGCACTGGAAGCCAAGCGCGCGGCGGAAGAAGCGCTGAAGCACAGCGGCGGCCAGATTGATTACGCCAAGGCGCAAGCCGAACTGGCCGAAGCCGTGGCGCAGATTCAGGCCATTCACCGCCTGCGCAAAGGTAACGGTCGCGCATCCGGCTGAGAGTCGCTGCGTATCGCTGCCGTACTACTGGAAGCGCCAACAAAACCCGCTGGTCAAGCGGGTTTTTTGTTGTGCAGCGCGCCCGGCGGCGGGACGCGGAATGGATGGGTCAGCGGGAAGAGGGAAACCACGAACACCCCAAGCGGCGGTGTTCTGCTTGCAGGCGGTTTTTGCGCTCGCGCAGTGACTGGGTGGAGCGGTGGCGCGCCTGACGGTCGACGGTTTCCATGCGTTCGAGCAGGCGGTCGCAGTGGCGGGCGGTGCGTTCGGCCTCTTTTGCGTCGGCGCGTGCTTGCCGCGCGCGCTGTTTGATGGCGTTTTCCTGTGCGGCGCGTTCGCTGGCGAGCCGTTGCTCGGCCTCTTGCAAGGCTCTGGAAAAATCCGAAGAAGGCTGCGTGGGCGCTTCACCGCTAACACCGCGGGATGGTTCCGGCATCAGCCGCACGGGGCGGGCATTGGCGCACGGGTCGCTTTGATAGACGGGGGCGTGCCCCGGTTCCGTCTCGCACAGATACATTTCCCCGCCCGCGCAGGGCTGCGCGAGCACGGCAAGCGCGAGGACGAAGCAGCGGGCGCGGCGCATCGTTTTGTAGCGCGCCCGTTTAGTTGCCGCCCGAGAACGGCCAGGAACGATTCGTGTCGAACGGGCCGGGGCGGTTGCGGCGGTTCTCGGGCGCGGGGCTGGGCTGCGGCGCGCTGGATGGCGGCGGCATTCCCGGGCGCTGGATGGGCGAGCGGCCAAACGGGTCGGAACGCGGCGCGCCAATGGGTTGATTGAAGCCTTGGCGCTCGCCACCGGGCAACATGCGCTGCAATTCCTGCAACCAGTCCGGGTATTCCGGCTCGGGCGGGAAGGGCGGGCCGTATTCCGGGTAGTAATAGTCTTCGCGCCCCGTATCGCTGTTGATGGTCGGCGCCAGCCCGCCAGGCAGCGGGCGGGGCGGTTTTTCGGGAACGTCCTTGAGCGCGGTGCGCATGAATTCAATCCAGATGGGCAAGGCGGCGGTCGAGCCGCTCTCGCCGCGTCCCATGCTCTTGGGCTGGCTGTAACCCATCCAGCTCACGGCGACAAATTCCGAGGCATAACCGGCGAACCAGGCATCAATCCAGTCGTTGGTGGTGCCTGTTTTGCCAGCCAGGTCGCTGCGCTGGAGCGCTTTGCGCGCCTTGGCAGCGGTGCCGGAGAGGGTGACTTCGCGCAGCATGGAATCCATCAGCCAGGCGTTGCGCGGATTGAGCACGCGCGGCGCAGTCTCACCGGCCACCACGGGCGTGGTGCGCGCCAGCACGTTGCCTTCCGCATCCTTGATTTCGCGGATGATGTAGGGGTCAATCTTGAAACCGCCATTGGCGAAGACCGCATAGGCGCTGGCCATCTGCCAAGGGGTGACGTTGCCTGCGCCCAGCGCCATGGTGAGGTAAGCGGGATTTTTGTCGGCAGTGAAGCCAAAGCGGGTGATGTATTGCTGGGCGACCGCCGGGGTGACGTCATTGAGCAGGCGCACGGCGGGAATGTTGCGCGAACGCGCCAGCGCGGTGCGCACCGTCATGAGGCCGTCAAACGTGCCATCGTAATTGTGCGGTGCCCAGACCTTGCTGCCGGTGACGTTGGCGGGAAACTCAATGGGGCTGTCATCCACGTAGCTCGGCGGGCTGTAGCCTTTTTCCAGCGCTGCGGAAAAAATGAATGGCTTGAAGCTGGAGCCGGGCTGGCGCCACGCCTGGGTGATGTTGTTGAATTTGTTGCTGTCAAAATCAAACCCGCCGATCAGCGCGCGCACCGCGCCGGTGCGGGCATCCAGCGCAACCAGTGCGGCTTCAATCTTGGGCAGTTGCACGATTTCCCAGCCGCCCTTGTCCGTAGGGCGCACGCGCACGATGGAACCGGGACGGATGCGCAGATTTTGCGGCGCATTGGTTTTCAGCGCCGGCGCGACGAAGTTCAGCCCTTTGCCAGTGATGGAAAAAGTGTTTCCGCTCCGAAACAATTTCAGCTCAGAGGGTGACACCGAAAGCACGATGGCCGAGAGCAGGTCATCCTGATCCGGCCACGTGGCCAGCAGGCTGGAGAGCGCCTCCGGGTTGTTGGCCGAGCCGCTGATGTCTACATAGCCTTCTGGGCCGCGATAGCCGTGGCGGCGGTCAAAGGCCAGCACCTCCTTGCGCACGGCGCGCACGGCGGCAATCTGGTCGGCGCGATTGATGGTGGTTGTAATATGCAGGCCGAGGGTATAGGCGGCGTCGCCAAACTGTTCCAGGGCGATCAGACGTGCCATTTCTGCAACATAATCGCCCGGCAGATTGCTTTGCACGGCAGCGTCGGCTTGCTCGCTGCTGCTGTCGGCAGCCTGACCGCGCACAGCGGTGACCGTCACCGCGCGCGCTTCATCGTAGGCGGCGCGGTCGATAAAGCCTTCGTCCAGCATCCGCCACAGCACGGTAAGTTCGCGTTCGCGCGCCAGTTTGGGGTTGGAAATGGGGTTGTAAATGGACGGCCCCTTCGGGATGCCGGCCAGCATGGCCGCCTCGGGCAGGGTAAGTTCGCCGATGGACTTGTTGAAATACACCTTTGCTGCGGCGGCGAAGCCATAGGCGCGGTGCCCCAGGAAAATCTGGTTGACGTAGATTTCCAGAATCTTGTCTTTGCTGAGGTTTTGCTCGATTTTCAGCGCCAGCAGCGCCTCGTAGAACTTGCGCCCGAAGGCGCGCTCGCGCGAGAGGAAAAAGTTGCGCGCCACCTGCATGGTGATGGTGGAAGCGCCCTGACCGCGCCCGCCCGAGGTGATGTTGTTGATTGCCGCGCGCAGCACGCCCACCGGGTCGACGCCGCGGTGCTCGTAGAAACGGGCATCTTCCGTGGCAAGGATGGCCTTTTTGAGCACATCGGGTACCTGTGTGATATCTACAACAGAGCGGCGTTCCTCGCCGAACTCGCCCAGCAGCACACCATCGGCGCTGTAGACGCGCATCGGGATGCGCGGGCGGTAGTCTGTCAGGCTTCCCAGCGAAGGCAGCTGTGGTCAGGCGTAGGCAACTGCGGCGGCAACGCCAGCTGCGGCCACGACGACGCTGGTGAGAAAAAACAAGATTAGATACAATATGGTACGCTTCACGGCGGTCGGTTCGCGGGACAGAAAAACGGGATTATACGGGGCTGCGCCTGCATCACAGGCTGCAAAATTGCTACGAAAAAAAGAGGCGGGTTCACATTTAACTTTACACTTTGTAGCGTTTATTGATAGGATTCGCCCGTCCCTTTCCGGATGTTTTCGCTGTTTTTCTGAACAAGGATTCTCCGTGGTTAATATTTTTGGTGGTTCAAAGTCCGGGCGGCTGGCGGGACTGGAGATTTCGACGTCTTCGGTCAAGCTCGTTGAGTTGTCTGGCGATGGCGGTGGTTACCGCGTAGAGCGCTTTGCTGTGGAAGCAATGCCTCGGGGCGCTGTCGTGGATGGCAATATCGCGGACATCGAAGCGGTGGGCGGTGCCATTCACCGGATGGCGCGCCGCATCGGCTGTTCGCGTGATGTGGCCGTTGCGCTGCCCAGCTCGCAGGTGATTACCAAACGTATCCTGCTGGCGGCGAACCTGCGCGAGTTTGAAATGGAAGCGCAGGCCGAAGCAGAGGCGGGGCAGATTATCCCGTTCTCGCTTGACGAGGTGAACCTGGACTTTCAGGTGCTGGGGCCTTCGGCGGCTTCGTCGCAGGATGTGGATGTGCTGATTGCTGCCGCCCGTAAAGACAAGGTGCAAAATGTCGTGGACGCGGTCGAAGCTGGCGGCCTCAATGCCGTGATTGTCGATAGCGAGTCTTTCGCGATGGAGTCCGCCTTCGGGCTGGTTAGCCGCAAGCTGTTTGGTCGCGACAAGCGCTGGATTGGTGCGCTGGTGGATATTGGTGCTTCCGGCACCAAGGTCACCTTCCTGCAAAATGGCAAGCAGATTTATTTCCGCGAGCAGCAGATTGGTGGCAACCAGCTGACGCAGGAAATTGTCAACCGTTACGGCCTCAGCCAGGATGAGGCGGAGGCGGACAAGGTTTCCGGTCAGTTGCCGGATGGGTATGAGCAGGAAGTGCTCCGTCCGTTCTGTGACCTTCTGGCCATGGAAATTTCCCGTGCGATGCAGTTCTTCTTTACTTCGACGAACTATGACGAAGTCGATCGCATTGTCGTCTCGGGTGGTTGTGCCCAGTTGCCTGGCCTGATCGACGCCATTCGCGCGCGCACGGAGAAAAATGATGGTTCGCAGGTCGAGACCGTGGTCGCCAACCCGTTTGCCTCCATGTCGCTCGCCAGCGGTGTGCGTTTCAATAATTTGCTGGCAGCCGCGCCTTCCCTGATGGTGGCGTGCGGTCTGGCTCTCCGGAGGTTTGACGCATGATCCGTATTAACCTGCTTCCTCACCGGGAAGAAAAACGTGCACGCCTCAAACAGCAGTTTACGGTGTTTTGCGTCGCAGCGGCCTTGGTCGGCGGTCTGATTGGCTTTGTCGGCTACATGATCATGCAGGCGCGCATCGACAACCAGAACTCCCGCAACCGTTTCCTGCAAACCAGCATTACCGAGCTTGAAGAGAAGATCAAGCTGATCGAAAACATCAAGGCGGAAATTGAACGATTGCAGCGTCACAAGGGCGTGATTGAAAACCTGCAAAGCACGCGCGGAGCCATCGTTCATCTTTTCAACGCGCTGGCCACGGACTTGCCGGAAGGTATCTTCCTGACCAAAGTGGAGCAGAAAGGCAATGCCGTAACCCTGACCGGCTATTCCCAATCCAACTCCCGCGTTTCGCAGTTGATGGAAAAGCTGGATGCTTCGCCCTATCTGTCCTCGCCGCGAGTGGTGGAAATCAAGCGCGCCCTCTACAAAGGGCGTCCGGTTGCCCAGTTTTCGTTGCGCATTACGCTTGTCGATAAGGGCACTACTGGCAACCAGGAGGCGAATAAAAAATGAGCAGACGTGATAGAAATGCGGAAAAAGTGAGCGCGATGGGTCGTCTGGTTGACGATTTTCGCGCTGCCAAAGGCGTGGAGCCTGGTCTGTGGCCGGCTGCGCCGAAGGTTGCCACCTATGTTGTGATTGCGGCAGCGGTTGTTGCGCTGATTGGCTGGATGGTTTGGCGTGATCAGGATGAAGAGCTGAAGAAACTTGAAACCACGGAAATGCAGTTGCGTGACGTGTGGAAGGAGAAAAAGCAGCTCGCCATCAACCTGGATACCTACAAGAGTCAGTTGGCCGAAGTTCGCTGGCAGGTGGAGCAATTGCTCAAGCAGCTGCCCAAAAAAGACGAAATGGCGCGTTTGCTGAGCGAGGTCAACCAGGCTGGCGTGGGTCGCGGACTGCAATTTGATTTGTGGAAACCGAGCAACGAAGTGTCCAAGGAATACTATGCGGAGCTGCCGATTCAGATTCAGATCCGCAATGGTTCCTATGGTGATCTCGGTATGTTTGTGGGCGATGTTGCGAAGATGTCGCGGATTGTCACCATCAACGATATTGTGCTGGAGACCAAGGATGGCGCGCCCCTGACGCTGGATGGCAAGGCGGTGACGTATCGCTATCTTGATCCGGATGCGGCGCAGCGGATGGAGTGAGGCAATGATGAAGAAAACACTACTGATAATGCTTGCCGCGCTTCCGATTGTCGGCTGCTCTCCCGCACAGGAAGAGTTGCAGACCTGGATGGATCGTGAGGCAGAATCCATGAAAGGAAACGTGCCTCCGGTGCCGCCCCTGAAGCATTTCCCGCCGGTCGCATTCACGGAAACGGAAGCGGTCAGCCCCTTTAGTGACACCCGCATGACGCCGGAGCAGGATGGTGTGCAGACTGGTGGTGCGCCGGATCAAAATCGTCCGAAGGAGCCGCTGGAAGCCTTCCCGCTGGAATCGATGAACATGGTCGGCATCATGAAGCGTCATGGGAATGTCCATGCCCTGATTTCGGTGTCGGGCATGCCAGGTGCCAATGGCTTGTATCAGGTCAAGGTCGGCAACTACATCGGCCAGGACTATGGACTGATTACGGCCATCAGTGAAGAAAGCATCACACTGCGCGAAATGGTGAACCAGGACGGGCAGTGGGAAGAAAGATCCAATCAATTGTTGTTGCAGCAGCGGTAGGAGTTAGCAAAATGAAATTCAAAACCTTGGCAGCACTCATTGCCGCCTTCTCGATGTCGTCGGTGGCGTATATCCCTGCTGTGAACGCCCAGGATGGGTCTGGCGCCGTGCAGACCACTGTGGTTCAGCAGGTTGAAGATAACCGTATTGTTGGTCTGGAGGCAGCGCCTCAGGGTGACAAGCAGTTCGTGCGCATTCGCATGGCGCAACCGCTCACGGCGGTGCCGCCCAGCTTCAGCGTGGCGCAGCCGGCGCGGATTGCTTTTGATTTTGCCAAGACGGCCAACCACCTTGGCCGCAACCAGCAAGCCATTAATCTGGGCAATCTGGAAACGGCCAACATCGTGCAGGTGGGCGACCGCACGCGCGTAGTGCTCAATGTTCGTCGCCTGATGGCCTACGAAACCAAGATTGAAGGCAACGACTTGCTGGTCATGCTGGGGGGTGAGACTGCCGCGGTGCCGATGGTGCCGAATCCGCAGATTGTGCCTAACAGCGTAGTGAGCAAAGCGCCGGCGGGCATGGTGCAGGGCAAGGCGGTGGAAGACGTGAACTTCCGTCGTGGCAAGAACGGCGAGGGCAAGGTCATTGTCCAGCTCTCTTCCCCGGACACCACGGTGGACGTGCGCCGCGATGGCCGTGGCCTTTCGGTGGTTTTCCCGAACACGCTGTTGCCGGAAACGCTGCGTCGCACCTTTGATGTTGCGGACTTTGCCACCCCGGTGAATTCCTTCCGCGTGGAGCAACTGGGCAGAAACACCCAGATTCGCGTGCAGCCGACCGGCCTGTGGGAGTACAACGCCTATCAGAGCGACAACCAGTTTGTGCTGGAAGTGAAACGGGTCAAGGAAGATCCGAACAAGCTCGTGCAAGGGCTGGGCAACCGGCAGTTTGGCGGCGAAAAACTTTCGCTGAACTTCCAGGATGTGGAAGTGCGTGCCGTGTTGCAGGTGATTGCCGATTTCACCGGCTTTAACATCGTCACCAGTGACTCGGTGCAGGGTAACCTGACGCTGCGTCTGCAAGACGTGCCGTGGGATCAGGCGCTGGACATCATCCTGCAAGCCAAGGG
>JAFSWK010000185.1 GCA_017444505.1 Rhodocyclaceae bacterium
GCCTGAGAGCAGGCCAATGCGGTCGGTGAGGCGGCTTTCCAGCCCAAGACCGAGAATGGCGAGCTTTTCGCGGAAGAGGTCGCGCCGTTCGTCATTGAGGGCAAAGCGCAAGTCGCGCGGCTGGCCACGCGAGAGCGCCAGCGCCATGTTTTCTTCGATGGTGAGGGCTTCGCAGGTGCCCGCCATGGGGTCCTGAAAGACGCGGGCGACGCGGGCGGCGCGGCGGTGCGCGGGCTGGTGGGTGACGTCTTCGCCGTCGATGCTGACGGTGCCACGGTCGAGCGTAATATCGCCGGCGATGGCGTTCAGAAAGGTGGATTTGCCGGCACCGTTGCTGCCAATGACGCTGACAAACTGGCCGGTGGGGATGGTCAGCGTCAGGCCGCGCAGCACGGGGTTTTCAATCGGCGTGCCGGGGTGGAAGGTGACGAAGAGGTTGTCGGCTTTCAACATGGCGCATCATTCCCCGCTGGCTTTCTTCGGCAGGATGCGGCGCTTGATGAGCGGCAGCACAAGCACGATGCTGACCAGCGCGGCAGTGACGAAGTTCAGGTCTTGCGATTGCAGGCCGAGGGCGTCAAAGGACAAGGCCAGCGTGATGAAAAAGCGATACAGCACGGCACCGAGAATGACGGCGAGCGTGGTGACAATAAGACGGCGCGAGGGCAGCAGGTTTTCACCAATGATGACGGCGGCAAGGCCAATGACGATGGTGCCGATGCCCATGGAAATGTCCGCGCCGCCCTGACTTTGCGCAAACAAGGCACCGGCCAGCGCAACCAGCGCGTTGGAGAGCGCCAAACCCGCCATAATCAGCCAGCCCGTCGCTACGCCTTGCGCGCGCGCCATGCGCGGGTTGGCACCCGTGGCGCGCATGGCCAGACCAATGCGGGTGGCAAAAAAGGCGTCAATGACGAGCTTGATGAGCAATACGATAAGCAGCAGCAGCAGCGGTTTGCCCAGACCGATGGGCGAGTCAAACAGAATCGGCGGCAGCGCGAGGGTGAAAACGGTTGGCTCGGTAATTAGCGGCATGTTGGGCTTGCCCATGATGCGCAGGTTGATGGAGTAGAGCGCGGTCATCAACAAGATGCCGGCGAGCAAGTCCATGATTTTCAGCCGGACGTTGAACCAGCCGGTGATAAAACCGGCAATGCCGCCCGCGAAAAAGGCGGCAGCCGTGGCGAGAAAGGGGTTGGAGCCGTGGGCAATGAAGGTGGCGGCCACTGCGCCGCCGAGCGGAAAACTGCCGTCGACGGTGAGATCCGGAAAATTAAGCACGCGGAAGGAAATCAAAACACCCAGGGCGACAAGGCCGAAAATCAGCCCGATTTCCATTGCGCCCATGAATGCGTAGAGGGTCATGCGTTTGTCTGCCGGTGTGAGGGGCGGCGCGCGTTAGCCGCTGCGCCGCCCCGGGTGGAGGGAAAATGCGCCGGGCGCTTATTCAAGCACTTCGTCGGCTTCTTTCAGCAGCGCTTCGGGAAGTTCGACACCTTGCGAGGCGGCGGATTTCTTGCTGAGGAACAGACGCACGTTTTCGCTGCGCGAGGAGGCGATGTCGCCCGGTTTTTCACCACGCAAAATGCGCGCGACAACTTTGCCGGTCTGCTTGCCCAGATCGGTGTAATTCACACCGAGGGCGGCAATGGCGCCACGGGCGACGCTGTCGGTGTCAGAGGCGATGAGCGGAATTTTCAGCGAGTCGGCCACACGCACCATGGATTCGTAGGCGGAGACGACGTTGTTGTCCAGACTGGTGTAGATGAGGTCGACCTTGCCATCCAGCGAGCGGGTGGCGGAGCTGACATCGACCGTGCGCGGCGCGGCAGCTTCGACCAGCTCCATGCCGTGTTCGGGCAGCAGTTTCTTGAATTCGGTATTGACCACGACCGAGTTGGCCTCGCCGGGGTTGTAGACGATGCCGACACGCTTGGCATTGGGGACGACTTTCTTGATGAGTTCAATCTGGCGGGTGAGTTCCAGACCGTCGGAAATGCCGGTGACGTTGGTGCCGCTGGGTTCCCACGAGGGGACAAGCTGGGCTTCGATGGGGTCGGTGACGGCGGCATAGACCACGGGGATGGTCTTGGTGGCGGAAATCACGGCCTGCGCCGAGGGCGTGGCGATGGCGACGATGACCGCCGGTTTGTCGCCAATGTATTTGCGGGCAATCTGCGCGGCAGTGCCGGGGTTGCCTTGCGCGCTCTGGAATTGCCAGGTGATGTCTTTGCCTTCGACAAAACCTTCTTCCTTGAGCTGCTCGCGCAGGCCGTCACGCACGGCGTCCAGCGCCGGGTGTTCGACAATCGAGGTGACGGCGACCAGTTGCGGTTCGGCCAGCGCCGCGCCGCTTATGCCCAGCGCCACGGCCACGGCGGCCAGTTTGCGATAGAGACCCTTGCTGTGCATCATCGGTAATGCTCCTGTGAAAAAATGTTGACGGGGTGGCAAAAGCCGATTTTTACCACGTCGCAGAACGCGAGGATGGAAATTTTTGACAGTTTTCTGCTTTTTTGGGACTTCGGGGAAGAAAATGGCCGCTTCGCCACTTGGGCGCGGCTGCGTGTAAAGTTCGCCCCGGCATGGTTTCCGGTTTTGCAGGCATGAATCAGAGTTCTCCGCTTCCCGCCGCTTTCGTGCTGCTCGGCCCCACGGCGAGCGGCAAGACGGCGCTGGCGCTGGCGCTGGCGCGACAGTTTGCGGTGGAAATCATCAGCGTGGATTCGGCGCTGGTCTATCGCGGCATGAACATCGGCACGGCCAAACCCACAGTTGAAGAACGCGCCGCCTGCCCGCATCATCTCATCGACATTCTGCCGCCCACGCAAGCCTACACGGCGGCGCGCTTTGCCGAGGATGCCACGCGCCTGATGCGGGAAATTACCGCGCGCGGACGTGTGCCACTGCTGGTGGGCGGTACGATGCTGTACTTTCGCACGCTCGTTGAGGGCATGGCGCAGTTGCAGGGGGCGGACGCACAGCTTCGCGCGGCGCTGGATGAGGAGGCGCGCGCACACGGCTGGCCGCATCTGCATCAGCGTCTGGCGCGTCTGGACCCGCAGACGGCGGCGCGGCTTGACCCGCACGATGCGCAGCGTATCCAGCGCGCGCTGGAATTGATTGCGCTGCACGACGGGCAGCCGCTGGCGGCGCTGCACGCGCGCCATCAGCCGCCCGCGCACGGGCACCGGCTGTGTTTGATGGCGCTGGATGTGCCAGACATGGCGGCACGCGCCCTGTTACACCAGCGCATTGAGGCGCGCTTGCAGGCGATGTTCCGCGCCGGTCTGGTGGAAGAGGTGCGCGCGCTGCGGCAGGCGTATCCGCAGCTTTCCATTGAACATCTGGCCATGCGCTGCGTGGGCTACCGGCAGGCGTGGGCGCATTTGCAAGGCGAATGCGATGAGGCGGAATTGTTCGCCCGCGCGCTGGCGGCGACGCGCCAGCTTGCCAAGCGGCAATTGACCTGGCAGCGGCAGTTCCGCGAGCGTTGGGCGGGTTGGACGGGTTTTGATTTTCGCCGCGACGATTTGCCCACGGCGCTGGCGGCGCACGCGGCGCGTTTTTTGGAGACGGCGTAAATGGATGCGCCGCGCGCACAGATTACCGGCTTGGTGCTCGCGGGCGGCCAGGGGCGGCGCGTGGGCGGGCAGGACAAGGGGCGCATGATGTGGGGCGGCAGTCCGCTGGCTGAACACGCACTGGCACGCTTGCGCCCGCAGGTGGGCGCGCTGCTGCTGAGTGCGAACCGGAATCTGGCGCACTACGCGCAAGGCGGCGTGCCGGTGCTGCCGGATGTGTACGCCGGTTTTCAGGGGCCATTGGCGGGATTGCACGCCGGTTTGTCCGATTGCGCGACGCCGTGGCTGGTGACGGTGGCGTGCGATGTGCCGAATTTCCCGCCGGATTTGGTGGCGCGATTGTGGCAGGGCAGGGGAGCAGCACAGGCGGCGTATGCCGTATGCGGCGACCGGCCACAGCCGACTTTTGCGCTCTACGCCCGCACCCTGCTGCCGACGCTGGAAACGTTCCTGGCCAGCGGCGAGCGCCGTATGCGCACCTGGCTGCAAACGCTCAACGCTGCGGCGGTGCCGTTTGATGACGCGGCAGCGTTCGCAAACCTGAACCGGCTGGAAGATTTTGCGCACGGGGAGTGATGAGCAGGGTGGGCGAGATTTGGCACGCGCGAGTGCCAAATCGCGAAATCGGGAAACGGGCTTTAACCTTCGCCGCCAAGCCGTTTTTCAAATTCTTCAATGGACGGCAGCGCGTTGCGCAACCGAACCGGTAGTTCCTCCGCCGTGCGGTAGGTCGCAACACCCAAGGGCTTGCTGTAATCTCTGACCGCGTATTCCACATACGGCCTGTCCGCCGACTGGCAAAGGATGATGCCGATGGAGGCGTTTTCGTGCGGCTTTCTCACGGCATCGTCCAGTATCTGCAAATAGAGATTCATTTGTCCGAGGTAAATGGGCTTGAACGCACCTTTTTTGAGTTCTACCGCCACGAGTGCGTTCAATTCCCGGTTGAAGAACAGCAAGTCGATGAAGTGCTCGTGTCCAGCCGCTTCGACGCGGTACTGGTTGCCGACGAATGAAAAATCCCGCCCGAATTCCATGATGAACTTCTGGATGTTGGCGACGATGGATTTTTCAAGCACGCGCTCGTCCACATCCTCGCTGTCGGCGGCCTCGATGTCGTCCAGGTTCACGAAGTCAAGCAGATACTCGTCGCGGAACATTGCGAGCGTCTTGCGCGCCAGCGCCGCATCCGGAATCGTCGCCATGAAGTTGCCGGGCATCGCCCCGCGATGACGGAAGTCGTTTCGCTTGATGCTGTCGCGAAGCTGCCATTTGCTCCATCTTCCACTCGCCGCTGCGCGGATGTAGAAAAACCGCTCTTCCAATGTGTCGGTTCCAGACAGAATCTCCATGTGATGAGAGAAACTCAAGGCCAGAAATTCGTCCGCCGTGATGTTCAAGCCGTCGTCTGAAGCCTTCAATTTGGCCGCCGTCAGCGGCCAAATTATCTGGACAACTTCTTCGCTACCCGATTTGCTCACTGTCGGTGAGCAAATGACGCCGTCTTGCGCGCCCCGCTCCAATTTGGCCGCCGCTGGCGGCCAAAAGAGTACCTCTGCCCACTTTTCGTAGAACTGGCGCATGGGGTTCGGATGCTTTTTCCGCTGAAGCCGCGCAGTCCCGGCATTTCCTGCTGCAAGCGGTGGCTGATGGCGTCGATGACGCCTGTGCCCCATTTCTCCGTCTTCGTCTTGTGCGAGACGTATTGCCCGATGCCGAAGTAGAGCGAGAGCATCTCGGCGTTGGCGTTGGCAGCAACGCGACTTTGCGCCCGGACGATGGCCGACTTGATTTCACGGACGGCAAGAACAATATTTTCGGGAAGTGCTTTCATGTTCGCGTTCGGGCAAGCGCCCATTGGGTGTTCATTCCGTTTCTTCCCCCATCGGCAGGGCGCGCTGGATCGCGAATATTTCCTTCTGGCGTTCTATTTCCTTGCGCAGTTCTTCTTCGGAGGGCAGATAGGTCAGGTACTTCGCCGCGAAAAGCTGCTTGCTGCCGTGCAGCACGGAATAGCGGGCGATGTCTTTGCCCGTTTCGGTGCAGAGCACAAGCCCTATCGTTGGATTGTCGCCCTCGGTGCGCTTCAGGTCATCAAACATGCGCACGTACATGTCCATCTGCCCGACATCCTTGTGTGTCAGTTTCCCGGTTTTGAGGTCAACAAGGAAGAAGCATTTGAGAATGTAGTTGTAGAAAACGAGGTCGATGAAGTAGTCCTCGCCGTCGGCCACGATGTGCTGCTGGCGCGCGACGAACGAGAAGCCGCGTCCGAGTTCCATGATGAA
>JAFSWK010000186.1 GCA_017444505.1 Rhodocyclaceae bacterium
ACGGCGGGGATGTGCGGGCGCAGGGCGGCGACGAGGCGCTGATGAATGCGGCGCGCTACAACCGCAATCCCGGGGTGAGCGAGGCGCTGCTTTCCGCTGGCGCTGGCGCGGCTCTCAAGAACGATGCGCTGCGGCAGGCGGCGTCCCACCAGAATCTTCAGGCGGTCCGCGAGCTTCTGGCCGCTAGCGCCGATGCGAGCGCCAAGGACGCCGAAGGCCACGACGCCCTGTGGCACGCCAAAAATCCCAATCAGAATTTCGACCCGGAGCTGCCCAATCCCAAGGAAACCAGGGCTGCCATCGTCCGCCTGCTGGAGCAGGGCGGCGGCGCGAAAAAGCCAGCGGCGCAAGGCGCGGCGGCGCCCTGTCCGCCCGGCTGGCAGGGTGAGTACGAATGGTTTGAGTCCGAGGAGCATCCGAGCGGCGAGATGCGCATGGTCTGGGACTACCAAATCAGGATTGCCGAGGAGCAGGGGCGCTGTCAGGCGTGGCTCACGGGCGACGGGCATTCCATGATGATGCGCATCCTGGCCGATGTTCAGGGCGACGCCCGGGCGGTTCGCTTGCTGTACCGCGAAGCCTTGCCAGACGCGGGGCCCGGTTCCGGGGGCGAGCGCGGCGCGGAGCTTCTGCGGCTGGAGCGCCGGGAGCGGGAACTCCTCACCCACTGGGGCACGATGACCCCCAATGCGGAGGACGCGAAACCCGGCATGCGCTTCAGGCAAAAACAGTCTGCGAAAAAAAAGACCGGCAGCGCAAAAAAACCGGCAGCGCAGGACGCAGGCGCCTTCAGCGCGGCGGATTTGAAGCGCATGAGCACCTTTGTCAGCAATTTCACGGAAGTCGGCTTCCCTGACTTTGACATGACGGGCAGCGGGAGTGCCCCGCCCAATCCGGCGCTGATTTACTTTGGTATCCGGCACAACTACACCAACAACTTCAAGCACCGCGTTGAACACTGCGCGGAAAAGGGCTGCGAGCATGGCTCGCTGGTCATGGACGCGAAGTTCGTCGCCGAATCGGTCAGGAAATACTTTGACCTTGAACTGAAGCACCGCAGCGTTTCGAGCGGCGAGGGCTGGCTTTCCTGTCATTTTGACGGCAGGCTTTACCACTTTGAGGCAGCCGACGGCGAACTCGCCAGTGAAGCCAAGGTGACGCGGGCTGTGCGTGAGGGCGACATTGTCCGCATGACGGGCGACATTTATCTGGAAGACGACCCGAACAACGCCGTTGGCTCCTTTGTCGTCACCGCCAAGCCGCACATGTGGAACGGCAAGAAGACTTGGGCGATTCTTTCCCTGAAGACAGAAAACCGCTGAATATGCACTGTTTCAGTGGGTATTGCAGCATTGCCGGCAAGGTAAGCCGGCGATGAAATACCCAAATCAAAGCAGCATGGAAAAGCCCCAGCGCCCACCTTCGACAGCGGCAAAAACAACCGGCACAAAGACCTTCCGAAGTGGCGGCAAGAGCACCACACGTCCTCTGCCCCACCACCGAACTGCTGCTGTCTGCCGCCGGCGCGGGCGACCTCCGGCTCGTGCGCAGCCTCATGCAGCGCGGCGCCGACCTCAATGCCGCCGACACAAAAGGCTGGACGCCGCTCATGTTCGCCGCGTGGAACGGCCACGCCGACACGGTTCACCTGCTACTTGACAAAGGGGCTGACCCCAACGTCACCGGCAAGGACGGCAGCACCGCCCTCTCGCTTGCCCAAAAAGGCAAACACACCGCCATTGCCTCCATGCTGCGCGATGCAGGTGCAAAATAAAGGCTACTCACCACATACCTAATTCAATATCACATGGTTGCCGGCGCATGTTGCCGGCGACAAGTAGATACCCTATGTCTGGACACACCGCATATTCAGATGAGGAACGAAACATCGTGCGCGCGGGCATAGGCGCAGTGCGCGCCGTGCTGTTTGGCGCCGATGTGGAGGCGGTGCGGCGGCGGCTGTATTGCCTAGACTGGTTCATGGGCCCGTATTACCGGAACGACTTGGGCGACATGGCGGAACCGCTGAAAAAGGCGTTGCAGGAGCTGACCGTGGCGACGCGCGCCCCGATGTTGCCGAGGAGGCGCTGTCACTGCTGGAATACACGGAGCCGCCCTACGAAATTCTGCGGGCGCGCCTTGACGATGTGCTGCCGCAGCAGCGACCCTATGCCCGCTATCTGCTCAGTCTGGGCGAATAGCTGGCGTGGTTTGTCCATATATGGAGGGATTTTTTACGGATACCGTCAGTTGCGGCAGCGCCCCTTACCCTTAAAGGCCTTTGCACTAAGCACATTTAGTGCAGCCGACATGCTCCGGCTCCGATTGCGCTGCACCCCGCCCGATTGCCATCGGCTCCCTTTCGATTCCAGACGCTTTCATTACCGACCCTCCGTGTTCTTTGCCAACAGGCTGAACACTTGCTGCCTCCTTAAGCCTTGCCCGCCTCGCGCATATACCGCTGCACTGCTTCGCGCAACGTCACGCGCGGTAGCGCCCCCGCCGCGCCTTTCACTATCTCTGCCTCGCGCTTCAGCGCCAACAGACGCGCCGCTGTCTTGGTGGCGAAGTTGCGGGTCTCACGCACGCCTTTGCGCGCAACTTCTGCGCTCCAACTGCCCGACTTTGTTTGCCTGATGTACGCCATGCCCACCCCCGTATGGCTAGAACCGGAATCTGAAACGGAAATGAACCGGAATCGCAGCAGGGCACCTACCCCATTTCGCGCTAACTTGTAACGTTTGCAAGCCTGCGCCAAACTATCTTAATGCCGCATCTTCTGTGCTTTTGCCGGTTTCCTGCCACTTCGTGCCGTTACATCTTTTCAATACTTTGGTGCGCGGGAGGGGACTCGAACCCCTACACCTTGCAGCGTCAGGACCTAAA
>JAFSWK010000187.1 GCA_017444505.1 Rhodocyclaceae bacterium
CCCTTCGCCCCTTGGGGATGTGACCGTGAGAAATCCGCTGTGGGCATAGCTGCTCGTTGAGGGTGTGGCGACCGCTTGTGGTACGCCCGCACCGGCAGCGTTCCAGTCAATGCCCTCCAGCGCGCTGGCATATAAACATGCGCCTGCGCTCGTCAAATTGGCACCGTAGGCATTCGTATTGGCGCGCAAGCCTTTGTAGGTAGCGCCCAGTTCGTCAAAAAGCGTGCTGGCTACGGCGCTGTTGAAGTAGTCGGTGTCCGTGCTGTTGCCGCCGGTCAGGCGCGCAATGGCGGTGTCGATTGACAGGATGCGGTAACTTCCTCCCAGCACAACAAGGGCGGGGGCGGCTTCTTGAATGACGCTGGAAAGATCGGCTACGCCGCAGTCCTGGCCGTTGTGGGTGGTGGCGCAAAAACCCGTGATGGCGCCGTTTCTGGGGATGCCGGAAATATCCGCGACGGCATAGGTGACGCCAGCATCGTAGCTGTCCACAAGCCCGTTCGTGGCGCCCTTGGGGAAGTTGTTGGTGGCATCGCGCCAGCCGCAGGCGGCGCGCTGGTGAGATGCCGCTTGCGCCCAGGCAAGCAGGCTGAGTGCGCCGCGCATGAAGCCTGAGGCAGGACTGAAACGGTTGCCACGGGTTTTGGCAGCGGCAAAAATGCCGCCTACGTTGCCGGCAATGCCCGCGCCCAGCTCAGAGAGGGGGTGGTAGGCGAGATTGGTGCTGGTGTAGCACAGCAGCGGTGCGCCGCCATACACCGCGCCCGCCACACCTTGCACGGTGCAGGCGTGGTATTTGTCAATGAAAAAACCGCTCTTGACCTGACCGCCGTCAAAGAAGGCGCGGTGCAGGGCAAAACCGGCTGCGCGGGCGGCTTCAACGCTGGCAAAAGCGTCAAAGGGGCGGATGAGGATGGCGTTGCAACTCAGGCCGTTGTTGCCATTGCCCCAGCGGTAGTAAAAGGCGGGAATCCAGACCATCTGGGCTACGCCGCCGCCATAATCATAGTTGCCGTAGTTGGCACTGAATGGGTCGCCATGACCAGGCAGGGGGGTGAAGCCTTCGGGCAGGTCGGGGGCGATACCGACACCAAAGCCAATTTCACCCGGTGCGCCAATGTGGTTGATGGGCACAAGACTGGCGGCGCGGACAAGGGCGCGGGCGACAAATTCCGTGGTGGCGATGCGCCCGGACTCATCCTCATCAGCAGGCGTGGGGGCGGTGGGGGTGCCGGTGAGACCGGGGGATGCGAGCGGGGCGAGCTGGGCAAACTGCGCTTGCATGTCGCGCGAGGCATCATTGATGGCGTCAAGCGCGCCATCTACGGCCTGCTGCGCGCTTGACTGCGCGCGGGCAACAAATTCGGTGGTGGCGATGCGGCGGCTTTCATCTCCCTCATCCGGCGTGGGGGCGGTGGGGGCGCCGGTGAGCGAGGCATCCGTCAGGATCTGGTCGCGGGCGCGAGCGAGCGCATCATGCATCGCTACACTCAGCGCCGAGTCGCAGCGAAACACTGCCGCTTGCTGTGCGTTGCCGACCAGAAAAACAATGCGCAGCGTCACGGCTTTGGCCGCACCACTGCCCGAGACGGGCTTGTAAATGTCCGGAACCGTGCCGGCAACCAGCACTCGTCCGGCATCGTCCATCAGCCCAAAGCTGCGAATCCAGAAGCCGCCGGCCTCTTCGGGCAGGACGACGGTGGCAACGAGCCATTCGGGGTTTTCCGCATCCGGGGCAAGGTGGCTGAGCGCGCCTCGCCAGACTTCATCGACAATTTCAGTGGCATCTTGCGCCGCCGCAGCCGCAGATGAAGACAGGATGGCCGTGCTCAGGTTGAGCGCGGCGCCAGTGCCAATGGCTTGGCCAATCGCGTCAAGACCGGCGTCGGTCAGGAAGGTGCGGTAGTGCTCGGTGTCGCTCATTGTGTCTCTCCGGTCAAGTCAGATGCGGTTTGCGGCCAGCCGTCCGTGTAGCGGAAACTGGCCAGGTCTTCGGTTGCCTGGGCACGGGCAATCAGGCTCTCGGCGTGGGCAAACAGGCGCACGTCCAGTTCGGCAATGGCCGCTGCAATCGCCGAGACCTGCCCTCTGGTGAGTACGACAAAACGCCCGTCCATCGTTTTCCATTGCAGGGGCGTGCCGTCAAACCGGATGGGTTCGTCGGGCGCGAGGTCCTTGATGCGCTCGAGCAGGCCGAGGTACTGAATGCGGCTGGCCGCGTCGCTGTGAAACCAGTAGCCGCCCACGCTCACGCCGCCGTCCTTGCGCTCGTCGCGCAGCATTTTGATGGCTTCGGTGATGCGGACAAGGGTCTGCACGCGCGAGACGGGCGCTTTGTCCCGCAGGCGCACCGCGCCGGTGCCGTCGCCACGGTCAGTGACGTCGAAACCGTCCGGACAGTCGATGGCCGCGCGCCAGTCGGCTTCATCAATCACCAGCGCGTCCGCCGGCAGCTCGGCGTAGCCGAGACGGTCGTCAAAAAATCCACCTTGCGAGGGGGAGTACAAAATGCTCATGTTCGCTTCTCCTCAGTTGCCGAAGGCGACCCATTGCACAACCCTCGGCACGGACAGGTTGTTGGTGAGAAACACCTTGCAGCGAAACGCGCTCTTGCGCGAAGTGATGCCGCCCGCGCCCGAGGCGGCATGGACGGGATACACACTGACCGTTTGCTGGCAAGCGTCGTAGGTGCTGGAAATGCCATTGACGTCGGTGAGCATCACGCCGGCCTGGGCGATGACCGAGAAGGCCATGTTCGGAAAGGTGATGGGGTAGCTTTTTTCGGCAACATACGATTTGCCGCCGTCGCTGGTACTGCCCCAGGCGCAGATGTTGAATTTGCCCCACTGGATAATCAGGCCGTTGGGCAACTTGACGTAGCCGGAGTGGTCAAAGAGTTCGCTAAATTCCAGGGCAGTACCACCACCAGGGGCGGCACCGAACTCGGCCAGCACGTTGCGCACAAAGTCGGTGGTGGCAATCCGGTCAGAACGATCACCGGCCTGCGGCGTGGGCGCGCGCGGCTCGCCGATGAAGCGCGGACTGTCCAGCGGGGCGTATTCGGCGTGCGTGTGGTTTTTGGCGGCAAAGTCGCCCTTGCCGAGAATCTGCGCGCGCACCCAGCGGGCGTTGACGGCACGCTCGGAATCATCGTTGGGCGCGGGCGTGGGGACGGTGGGTTCGCCCGAAAAATTGGGCGATTCAATCGGTGCGTATTCAATATGCTGGTGGTCGCGGGGAGCAAGCAGGTTGGCGACACCATAGACAAATTCAGTGGTGGCCATCAGCGTGGATACATCTCTCAGCGCATGCTTGGGAGCGCGCGGCTCGGCCAGAAATCTCGGC
>JAFSWK010000188.1 GCA_017444505.1 Rhodocyclaceae bacterium
CCCCGGCGCGCTGGCTGCCGAGCGCATCGCCGCGCTGCTCAACCTGCCGCGCGCCGCGCTGGAAAGCGCCCGACAAGACGCGCAGCCACTGCAAACGCCGCTGTATTTGTTGCCGCGCGCCGAGCTGCTCACGCAACTGACCGCGCGGCTGGACGCTGGCCAGCCCACCGCCGTACTCGCCTTCACCCCCGTGCCCGCCGCCCTGCGCAATCATCCGCTGCTCGTCTGGCACACCGCCCCGGCCAACGCCGCCCGCTACGCCCGTTCGCTCTACGCCACCTTGTTGCAGATTGAACGCTCTCCGGCCAGTGCCGCGCTGGTACAAATGCCGCCCGGGCAACCCGCCTGGCACGCCCTCCGCACCCGCCTGCAACGCTACGCCACGCCCGGCGTGCCGCACAATTAAGCTACCATAGCGCCCGCGCATCCCCCGCCACGTTTTCCGTAGTGCGCCCAACACACTGCCCCGCGCCGTATTTTCCAGAACAATGAAAGACCTCGCGTTTTACCGGCTGGCGCTGATTCTCGGCCTGATTTCGGCCATCGGCCCGTTTGCCATCGACATGTATCTGCCCGCCCTGCCCGAACTGGAGCGGGACTTTCACGCCGCAGATGGCGGTGTGCAAATTACCCTCACCGTGTTTTTCCTCGCCACGGGCGTCGGGCAGCTCACTTACGGGCCGCTGTCCGACCGTTTCGGGCGCAAGCCGCTGCTATTCGTCGGCCTGCTGATTTTCACGCTCGCCAGCATCGGCTGCGCACTGGCGCCGGATTTGCACTCGTTTAGCTGGCTGCGCTTTCTCGAAGGGCTGGGCGCAGCCGGCTGCACGGTGATTACGCGCGCCATCGTGCGCGACCACTACAGCGGTGTGGATGCCACGCGCATGATGTCACTGCTGATTCTGATTTTCAGCGTCTGCCCGGTGCTGGCACCGATGACCGGCAGCTTTCTGATGCAACTCGGCGGCTGGCGTGCCATCTTCTGGATGGTAGCCTTTGCCGGCATCTGCGGCATTGTTCTGATAGCCACGCTGAAAGAAAGCCGCCGCGCGCACGTCAGCGCCCCGCAAGGCGGCGTCTTTCGCGCCACGTTTGCCGCCTACGGCACGCTGTTGCGCGACTGGCACTTTCTCGGCATCGTCGGCATGGGCGGCTTTGCCATGGCGGGATTTTTCGCCTATCTCGCCACCTCGTCCTTTGTCTTCATCCAGCACTACGGCTTTTCCGAACACCAATACAGTCTGGCCTTTGCACTCAACGCCATTGCCTTTACTGCCGTAGCGCAATTGAACGGCAAACTGTGCGCGCGCTTCGGCCTGGCGCGTGTAGTGCGCACGGCGCTGGCGCTGTGTCTGGGCTTTGTGCTCACGCTGCTGATTGTCTCGGGGCTGACCGACTTGCCCGCCTGGGCGCTGATGGCGCTGGTATTTTGCTGTTCCGCGATGATGGGCTGCGTCAACCCCGTCACCGCCGTGCTGGCGCTGGAAGACCATCCCCACATTGCTGGTGCGGCGGCGGCCTTGATGGGCGCGCTGCAAATGCTCGTTGGCGGTCTGGGCATGGCCTTTGCCGGTTATATCAATGACGACACGCCCTTCCCCATGGCCTGCGGCATGGCGGTAGGCGTTGCGCTGGCCTTTACACTCGCCTGTTTCACGCTCTCCGCCCACGATTCCCGCAGGCTTTCCGCCTGATTTTTTCCCCGCAAAGGATTGCCCATGTTGACCCTCGCCCCTGCCCCCCGCGCCGTCATTTTGCTCTCGGGCGGACTGGACTCCGCCACCTGTCTGGCGCTGGCGCGCAGACGCGGTTTTGACTGTTACGCCCTCTCGTTTGCCTACGGCCAGCGCCACAACGCCGAGCTTGCCGCCGCCCGCCGCATTGCCGAATCCCTGGGCGCCTGCGAACACCGCATCGCGCACGCCAATCTGGGCGAATTTGGCGGCTCCGCCCTCACCGACGCCGCCATCCGCATCCCCACCGACGGTGCCCCGCACGCCGAGAACGAAATCCCCGTCACCTATGTTCCCGCGCGCAACACCGTGCTGCTTGCCATGGCGCTGGGCTGGGCGGAAGTGCTTGAAGCCGACGACATTTTCATCGGCGTCAACGCCGTCGACTACTCCGGCTACCCCGACTGCCGCCCGCAATACATCGAAGCCTTTGAAGCCATGGCCAACCTCGCCACCCGCCGCGCCATTGAAGGCCAGCGCCTGCGCATTCACGCCCCGCTGATGCTGCTCTCCAAAGCCGAAATCATCCGCACCGGCGCAGAGCTGGGCATTGATTACAGCCAGACCGTCACCTGCTACCAGGCCGACGAAGAAGGCCGCGCCTGCGGCATCTGCGAAGCCTGTCGGCTACGCCGCGCCGGTTTCGCCGAAGCCAACATAGCCGACCCCACCCGCTACGCCACGCCGCAATAAAAAACGCACACCGCCAAAGCCCGCAGGCGGGACAACTTTGTTGCCCCGCCTGCTGTGTCTGCGCGGCTCTGGCTCCGGCGAGTGACGCACCGACCCGGCGCGCCGGGCGCGGAATTGCCTGCGTTTTTCGGCGGTGTTGTGCGCTTGGGCGCAGCGGGCGGCTGGCTACAATGTTCGCTATCTGCATTCGGGAGAAAAGGCTCATGCGAACGTCCATTTTGCGCGCCTGCCTTGCGGCCTTGCTGCTGGGGATGAGCGTATCCGTACTGGCGCAGGCGCAAACCGTTACCGTCGCCGGTGAAGCGGCCATTGTCGGCAATGATGTCGCGGGCGCGCGCGAAGCGGCGCTGCGCAATGCGCTGGCCGCCGCCGCCCGCACGGGCAGTATGCGGGTCAGCAGTCAGCAGCGGGTGGAAAACAGCGTGCTGGAAAGCGACCAGACAACCTTGCAGACCGATGCCCGCGTCTTGCGCCATACGGTGCTGAAAGAAGGGCGGCAGGGGGCGACGTATCAGGTGCTCATCCGCGCCGAACTGGGCGACGATGGCGGCGCGCGCATCGATGAGGCCGCAGCGCCGCAGGCGTGTCGTTCGGGCTACACCAAACGGCTGCTGATTGGCGGTTTTCCGCTCGCCCGTCCGGAAGAACTCGGTCAAGACGAACTGGCCGGTTACGCGCAGCTTACCGCGCGCGAAATGGCGCGTTATATCAATCCGGACATTCCCGTGCTGGTCGACACGCAAGGCGCGCTGCAAGTGCGTTTCGCGCTGCCCGAGACGGTCAGCCCCGACGTGCCGCTTGAGCCGCAAACCTGGGCACAGGTGCGCGACGCCGCCCGCCGCCACCGCGCGCAATACGTGCTGGTGGGGATGTTCCGCATCATGGCGCAAGAGCGCGCCAATGAGCGTTTTCCGCCGCTGGAAGGCTGGCTGGATGGCGACAACAAGGCGCGCGTGCTGGTCATGGATGCGCTGGTGCTTGATGCCTTTAGCTCTTCGTGCGTCGCCCGCCAGCGTTTTGCCACGCGCATCCGCCGCCTGCCCATTCTGGAAAACCGCAAGGCGCTGGAAGTGCCGGACACGGTGCGATTCGGCAGCGCCGAGCATTTCGAAACGCCCTTTGGCGCGGCCTATTTTGAGCTGATTCGCAAAGTGGTCGACTGGGCGGGCGCATCCGTCAGTTGCCTGCCCTTTGGCGCGCGCGTGGTAAAAGTCGACGGCACGCGCATGTATATCGACGCCGGCGCCGAACAAGGTCTGGCCAACGGCGACCGCCTGCGCGCCCTGCGTCTGGTCGGCGAGACGCCCGTGCGCAGTCTGGACGGCGAACTGCTCGGCATGGAAAAAAGCGCCGCCGGCGAAGCCGTCATCCGCTCGGTCTACCCGCGCTTTGCGATTCTGGAATTCCCCAACAAAGGCACGCCGCCGCTGAAAGCGGGCGACGAAGTCTATGGCCCCTAGTTTGCTTGGGGGGAGGTTGACCGCGCCCGCCGTCCCGGTTTCAGCGAACCCAGATAGATGGCCAGCAGGGTGAGTGCTGTGCCGCTCCATTGCGGGGCGGTGATGGGTTTGTGCAGGAAGAAGTAGTCGATGAACAGGGCGGCGATGGGTTCGGTCAGGAGCAGCAGGCCGGTGAGCGTCAGGGACAGGCGCGGTACGCACCAGGCAATCAGCCCCCAGGCGCAGCATTGCATGACGGCACCGTAGACGAAAATCCAGCCCCAGGCTTGCCAGGTGGCGGGATAGAGCCGTTCGGCGTCAAACAGGAATGCGGGCGCGAGCAGCGCCACCATGCCGCCAGCGCCGATGAGAATCATCAGCGGCAAAATGGCGATGCGCTCGCATTCGTGCGCTTTGCGGATGCAGGCCATGGAACCGGCGAGCATCGCGCCAGAGGCGATGCCGAAGAAAAAGCCCCACGGCGCGCGCGTGTTGTGGCCAAACTCCGGCCAGGCGATGCAGGCCACACCCACGGTAGCCAGCAGCAGGCTGACGAGTTGCAGCGGCGTTTGCCGTTCGTGAAAGCATAGATAGCCGATGGCGGCGAGAAAGAAAATTTGCAGGCTGTTGAGCAGCGTGGCGATGCCGGGGCCGACGGCGTAAATGCTTTCATGCCAGAAGGCGAGGTCAAAGGCGAGCATTGCGCCTGAGCCGAGGGCAAACGCGATGGCGCGGCGGTGTTGCGGGAAGGGCTGACCGAGATGGCGGCGCAGCAGCAGAAAAATGCCGCTGGCGACCAGTAGCCGCCAGAAGGCGATGGCGTAGGCGCCGACGTCCACATGCGCGACGATGATGCTGCCCAGCCCGAAGAGTACGCAGCCGAAAACAAGACCGGCGGCGGCAGTGCGTTCGCTGTTCATGCGGGCGGTTTAGAAGGAAAAACCGAACCAGACGAGCAGGAAGATGCCCAGCGCGATGCGATAGAGGACGTAGGGCATCATGCCGGTGCGGTCCAGCAACTGCATGAAAAAGCGGATGCACAGGTAGGCGCTGACGCCGGAAATTACCGCGCCCAGCAAGAGTTCGCGCCAGGCCACAGGGTCGGGACTCACAATCAGGTCGCGCGTAATCAGCGTGGCCGAGGCGAGGATGGTGGGGATGGAGAGCAGAAAGGAAAAACGCGCCGCCGTGGTGCGGTTCATGCCTAGCGCCAGCCCTGCGGTAATCGTGATGCCCGAGCGCGAAGTGCCGGGAATCAGCGCGATGGCCTGCGCCAGTCCGATGAGGACGGCGTCTTTCCAGCCGATCGTGGCGCGTGCGCCGCGTCCAAAGCGGTCGGCCACGCCCAGCAGGATGCCGAAGAAGATGGAGGTGCAGGCCAGCAGCGTGGCGTGGCGGGCGTAGCCGCTAATCCAGTCTTTGCACAGCAGACCAAAAATGACGACCGGCACGGTGCCCACGACGACGCACCAGGCGAGTTTGGCTTCTTCGTTCCAGTGCCCGGCAAAGACGCGCAGGCCAGAGACAATCAGGCCGCGCAGCTCGTCGCGGAAATACAGCAGCACGGCGGCCAGCGTGCCGATGTGCACGGCAACGTCAAAGGCCACACCCTGGTCTGGCCAGCCGAAAAGCTCCGGCACGAGAATCAGGTGGGCAGAGCTGGAAATGGGCAAAAATTCGGTCAGCCCTTGCACGATGGCAAGCACGAGTATCTGGATGAAGTCCATGACGATGAAATGCGCGCGGCGAGAGGTGGAAAAAGGAAAACGCCCCGATGCGCGGGGCGTTTGGCGGGCGTATATCAGGCGACCAGCGCGAGCAAGGCGGCGTAGGCGGTGCGGAATTGTTTTAGACCTTCTTTTTGCAGGCGCTCGCCCAGTGCGTCCAGACGGATGCCTTGCTGCGCGAGCACGTTCAGGTGTGAGCGCGCGTGCGCGAGGTCGTTTTCCGCTTCCAGCGTGGCTTGCACCTGATCGTGCGCGAGCAAGGCGGCGAGCGTGGCCGGCGGCAGCGTGGTGACGGTGGGGCCGCCAATGAGCGGTTCCACGTAATGCAGCGCGGAATAGGCGGGGTTTTTCGTGCCTGTGCTCGCCCGTAGCAGCGGCTGCGGCGGCAGGTCGTGCTCGGCAAACAGCTTTTTCGCCTCGGCGAAGGCGATGCGGGCGATGGCGATGGCGCTCTCGCCGCGTTGCTGCGGCGGCAGTTGCGGATCCAGCGCGGTGTCGGTGCGGCTCAAAAAGAGGCTGGCGACCGAGTGCACGCTGTTCAGGTCTTTGCCTTCGGCGCGGCGCCGTTCCAGCGCGCGCACCCAGGCTTCGGCGCTGGCGCGGGCGTGTACCAGCGAAAAAATCAGCGTGATGTTGGTATGAATGCCGTCGACGGTAAGGGTTTCCATCGCCTGCAAACCGGCGGGCGTGGCGGGAATCTTGATGAGCAGGTTCGGGCGGGCGACGGCGGCGGCCAGCCTGCGCGCGGCGGCGACCGTACCGGCGGCGTCATCGGCCAGCGCGGGCGAGACTTCCAGACTGACGTAGCCTTCGCGCCCGTCGCTGTGGCGGTGAAATGGCGCCAGCAGGTCGCAGGCGGCGCGCACGTCTGCAATCACCAGGGCTTCGTAGCGGGCTTCCGGATTCGGCTCCGTGGCTTTCAGGCGGGCAAGGTCGGCGGCGTAGTGCTGGCCGTCGCGCAGCGCGGCGTGAAAGATGGCGGGATTGGTGGTGATGCCGCGCACACCTTGCGCAATCAGGCGTTTCAGCTCGCCGCTGGCGAGAATGTCGCGGGAAAGATTGTCCAGCCAGACTTGCTGGCCGAGGGCGTGGATTTGATCAAGCAGGGTTTTCATGGCGATTGGCTGGGGATGTGAAAACGGCTTCCCGCGCGGGGAAGCCGTTCGGGAAGAAGAATGGGGCGATGTTAGCCGAAATTGGCTTCGGCGAAGCGCCAGTTCACAAGGTGGTCGAGGAACGCGGCGATGAAATCGGGGCGACGGTTGCGGTAGTCGATGTAATAGGCGTGTTCCCAAACGTCGATGCACAGCAACGGCGTGTCGCCCGTGGTCAGCGGCGTGCCGGCGGCGCCCATGTTGACGATGTCCGGCGTGCCGTCGGGCTTTTTCACCAGCCACGTCCAGCCCGAGCCGAAATTGCTCGCAGCACTGGCGGCAAACGCCTTGCGAAACTCGGCGTAGCTGCCCCATTTTTGCGCAATGGCGGCAGCCAGCGCGCCGGAAGGCTCACCGCCGCCGTTGGGCGTCATACAGTTCCAGAAAAACGTGTGGTTGCTGATTTGCGCGGCGTTGTTGTAGATGCCGCCGTCGGCGCGGCGGATGATGTCTTCCAGCGCGAGGTTTTCAAACTCGGTGCCGCGAATGAGGTTGTTCAGGTTGGTGACGTAGGCTTGATGGTGCTTGCCGTGGTGAAATTCCAGCGTCTCGGCGGAAATGTGCGGGGCGAGCGCATCTTGCGCATACGGCAGGGCGGGAAGGGTGTGTTCCATCGGTGTACTCTCTCTTGGGTTGAAAACGCGGGCGGCGCGGCAAACCATCGCACACCCGCCCGGGCGTGAAAATGTATACGCCTTGCCGCTGGGTATCAAGCGCGGGGCGTTTTGGGCGCGGATTGCTGTGGGGAAGAAAGCGCCTGTGCGGGCACTTTGCCTTCGGCCAGATGCAGCGTAAAGACTGCGCCGGAGGGCAGTTGCGCGGGGCGGCGGATGATTTCTCCGTCGGGCAGCGTGGCAAAGGCGTAGCCGCGCGCGAGGATGGTTTGCGGCGCAAGCAGCCGCAGGCGGGTTGCCAGTTCGGCAAGATGGCGGCGGCGTTCGCGCAGCAATGCGCTTTGCGCGGCGTGCAGCCGTTCATCCAGATGCGCAAGACGCGCGCGCGCGGCGCGCAAATCGGGCGCGGTGAGCGCGCGGCGGGCGAGTTCCAGACGGTGACGGTGGCGTGACCAATCCGCGCGCAGCACGCTGGCGAAACGGTAACGCAGCAGGCGCAGGCGCTCCAGGTTTTGCTGCCACTGCTGGCGCGGGTCGCGCAGGCGGTGGGCGGCCAGGTCCAGCCGTTGCCGGTATTGCAGAAGCTGGCGGGCAAAGGCGCGGTGCAGCGTGCGCGCCAGCACGGGCAGACGCGCGCGCAGCGCAAAAAAGCCTTCGCTGGCGATTTCGGCGGCGCGGGTGGGCGTGGCGGCGCGCAGGTCGGCGGCAAGGTCGGCAATCGAAGTATCCGTCTCGTGACCAATGCCGGTGATCACTGGCACGGGGCAGGCGCGCAGCGTGCGGGCGAGCGTGGGGTCGTTGAAGGCGGCGAGGTCTTCCGGCGAGCCGCCGCCGCGCACCAGCAAGACGAGTTCCAGCCCGTCCTCTTCCGCGCGCAGCGCCGCCGTGCCGAGTGCGGCGGCAAGTTCCATGGGTGCCTGCGCGCCCTGCACGCTGGCCGGATAGAGGCGCACCTGCATGTTGGGCGCGCGCTCGCGCAGGCAGACGAGCACGTCGTGCAATGCGGCGGCGTGAGGCGACGTTACCAGCCCGATGATGCGCGGATAGCGCGGAATCGGGCGCTTGCGCTCGGCGTCAAACAGCCCTTCGGCTTGCAGTTGCGCACGGATGCGCAAAAAGGCCTCATACAGCGCACCCGCGCCTGCCGCTTGCATGGCGAGGATGTTGAGCTGAAACGTGCCTTTGGCTTCATAAAAACTGACCTGCGCCAGCACTTCCACCTGCTGACCGGCGGCGGGCGTGAAACGCAACTGCCGCGCCTGGCTTGCCCAGAGCGTGCAGCGCACTTCGGCAGCGGCGTCTTCCAGCGAAAAATAGAGGTGGCCGGAACGCGCCAGCGTGAGCGCGGAAATTTCGCCCATCACCCGCAGCGCGGCGGGAAAGGCGTTTTGCAGATGGCGTCCGGCCAAGGCGTTGAGCGCCGAGACGGACAGCACCGCATCGCCGCCGCCGTCATGGTTGCGGGCGTGTTGCTGTTCGGCGCGAAAACGGGCGAAATCGAAGCGGGACTGGGCGCTCATGGCGGACATCAATGGGGCGGGAAGGGCATGTTACACTGCCGCCCCACATCATGAACAAACTAGGGGGATCAACCATGAACTTCCAGCTTTCCAGTCCCGAATTTCAGGATGGCGCGACCCTGCCGCCGTCGTTTCAGGGGGCGTCCTTTCAAAGCGGCGAGAGCGACAGTCAATCGCCCGTGCTGGAATGGACGGGCGCGCCTGCGGGCACGAAAAGTTTTGTCATCACCATGTGCGACCCGGACGCGCCCACTGGCGTCGGCGGCTGGTGGCACTGGATGGTGGTCGATATTCCCGGCAACCTGACTTCACTGGCGCGCAACGCCGGTTCTGCCGACGGCAAACACCTGCCTGCCGGGGCGCGCAACATGTTGAACGATGGCGGCACGGTGGGCTGGATGGGCTGCTATCCGCCGGTGGGCGACCCGCCGCACAAATATCTGTTCACGATTTACGCGCTGGACTGCGAAAAACTGGATTTGCCGGAAAACGCCACGACCACGATGGCCGGTTACATGGCCAACCTGCACGCCATCGGCAAGGCAACCCTGCACGGCTTTTACGCGCGCTAAGTCGTCCGTTTATTTTTTGGGAACCAGAAACCGCGCCGGATTGAGGGCTTTTTGCAGCCCCGCCGGTAGCGGCGAGGGCGCGCCGTCCATCAGGCTGGCGAGGTGTTCGCCGACCAGCGCGCTGAAAACCAGCCCGCGCGCGCCATAGCCGGTGGCCACCCACAGCCCCGGCGCTTCATTGGGCAGCGCGCCGACGATGGGCATACGGTCGGGGCTGGCGGGGCGAAAGCTGGTACGCCCACGCAGTGCGTCGACCTCCGGCAGGGGCACTTCGGGCAGCAGCTTGGCCAGTTTGCGCAGATTTTTCCGATGGTCTTGCGCGCGCACGCTCTCATCGGTGTCGTGCGTGTCAAAGGTGGCGCCAAAACAGAACATGCCCTCCACCGCCGGCGTCGCATAGCCGCCGCAGCATACAACCAGATGCGGCGCGTGCGCCGTCTGTTCGCTGAACGATACCTGCCCGCGTGCCGAGCGCACGGGCAGCGCGGCGGCTTGCGCAAAGCGCGGCGTGCGCGTGCCGCAGGCGAGCACCAGATGCGGCGCGCGGGTGATTTCGCGGCCAGCGGCATCCAGCGCCCGCCACTGCCCGTCGGCATACTCGCAGCGCACGACTTCGCAATCAAACTGCGCACGGATTTGCTGCGGCCAGGCGGCAAGATGCGCGGCGCACAATTCGTGCGGACACACCCAGCCGGCCAGCGGAAAAAACCAGCCGCCCAGCGCGACTTTCTGCCCCGCCAGCTCGCTGGCCATTTTGTGCGACGCAAAGCGCAGCACATTCGCGGGCAGGCTCAGGTGTTCGACGACCTGCCGCATCCGCGCTTCCTGCTCGGCATCGCGCGCCAGATGCAGCGCACCGCAGTGGTCATGGCGCACAGGCGCGCCACGCGCCGCCAGCGCCGCCAGATGCGGCCAGGTGTAGAGGGAACCGGCGCGGGTCAGTTGGCTTAAGCGGTTGTCGTCCAGACTGGGCAGCGGACGCATCACGCCCGCCGGATTGCCGGAAGCGCCCCCGCCGGGCGCGTCATGACGTTCCAGCACTTCGACCTGCCAGCCTTTGGCGGCCAACCGCGCGGCCACGCCGGAACCGGCCAGCCCCGCGCCCAGCA